>JBJKQX010000361.1:0-4639 GCA_046704965.1 Binataceae bacterium (SeqCode) | reverse complement strand
GTCGGTATCCTGGCGCTTGCGAAGCAGGCGCCTTTTGTTTCCGCCAAGTGCCTGAAAGGCCTCTCGAAATTAATAAATCAGGGCTTCGTAGATAAGAAGCGCTTCTTATATTTAAGGAATTGCTTTTGGCCTCAAACTAATGTAAGTGATAAAATCTAATCACTCTTTTAGGCCTTCGGTTTAACATAAGAAACCGCGCCACAACGAGCGGTGTCGGATAGATTGTCCTCAGGGATGAAAAACGGAGATTTCAAGTGACGCTCAACTCCTCGGAAGGTAACACGATGACCAAAAGCCGGGCGCTCGCCGATTGGGTTGCCGAGGTTGCACGACTGACGCAGCCGGACCGGATCGTATGGTGCGACGGCTCCGAAGAAGAAAAGGAGCGGTTCATCCGCGAGGCGACAGACGCCAAAGTCCTCATCAAGCTCAACCAGGAAAAACGGCCCGGATGCTACCTTCATCGCTCCAACCCGAACGACGTGGCCCGCACCGAGCAGCTCACCTTCATTTGCACACCTACCAAGAAAGAGGCGGGCTCGACCAACAACTGGATGGCGCCGGACGAGGCGTATCGCAAGATGACCGGATGGCTGGAGGGCTCGATGCGCGGGCGCACGATGTACGTCGTGCCCTACGTGATGGGGCCACTCGGATCGCACTTCTCAAAAGTTGGCGTCGAAATCACCGACAGCGTCTATGTTGCTCTCAACATGCGGATCATGACCCGCATGGGAAAATGTGCGCTCGACATGCTGGGCGAGTCGGACAACTTCAATCGTGGACTGCATTGCACACTCGACCTGAATCCCGAACGCAAGATGATCTGCCATTTCCCGCAGGACAACACCGTATGGTCGGTCGGCAGCGGGTACGGCGGCAACGCTCTCCTCAGCAAGAAATGTTTTGCGCTCAGAATCGCAAGCTGGATGGGCCGGACCGAGGGATGGCTCGCCGAGCACATGCTGATCGTGGGCATCCAGAATCCCAAGGGCGATACGACCTATGTCGCCGCAGCCTTCCCGAGCGCATGCGGCAAGACCAATCTCGCGATGCTTACGCCGCCGCCGGCCCTGATGGAGAAGGGATGGCGCGTTTTCACGGTTGGCGACGATATCGCATGGCTGCGGGTCGGTCCCGACGGACGTTTGTGGGCGACCAATCCCGAAGCCGGTTATTTCGGCGTCGCACCCGGCACCAGCGCAAGTTCGAATCTGAACGCGATGCGGATGCTCGATCATGATTCCATCTTCACCAACGTCGCGATGACGCCCGAAGGCGACGTCTGGTGGGAAGGCATGGGAGTCGACCCGGTGGACGGCATGCTCGATTGGCAGGGCAAGCAGTGGGCTCCGCACAGCGATCGCAAAGCGGCCCATCCTAACAGCCGCTTCACGACTCCGATGGCCAATAACCCGGTGCTCTCGCCCAAGGCCAACGCTCCCGAAGGCGTTCCCATCTCGGTGATCATTTTTGGCGGACGACGCGCGACCACCGTTCCGCTCGTGCTCGAAGCGCAGGACTGGACCCACGGCGTTTACATGGGCGCGACGATGGGCTCGGAAACCACTGCGGCTGCTACCGGCGCGGTCGGCGTGATACGGCGCGATCCGATGGCGATGCTGCCGTTCTGCGGATACAACATGGGCGATTACTGGGGTCACTGGCTCGCGATGCGCAGCGCGATCAAGAATCCGCCAAAGGTCTTCATGGTCAACTGGTTCAGGAAGGACGAAAAGGGACGCTTCCTGTGGCCCGGCTACGGAGAGAACCTGCGCGTGCTCAAGTGGATGCTTGAACGGGCGGAAGGAAAAGCGGGCGCGGTTGAAACGCCGGTGGGCAATCTGCCGCGAGTCGAGGATCTCGACCTGACCGGTCTGCACGTCAAGGAAGACGACCTTCGCGGCACGCTCTCGGTCAAGCCTGACGAGTGGAAACGGGAGCTCGGCTCCGTGGCTGAGTTCTTCGATCGGATTGGCGATACCGTTCCCGCCGAACTCAGGCAACTCCACGCCGAGATGCTGGAGAAGCTAAGCGGCGGCGCGGCGAAAAAGACCGCACAAGCCTGAAAAATCAACGCGGCGCAGAGTCGGTCCCAGACGGGCTCTGCGCCGCGTTAAGATATACGCCGAGATTCACGCTGCTCGTTGCGACGCGGAGGTTACGTCGCAACAAACCCGCCAGGCAGGCTGGGGAAGGCCTACCCGGCTCAGTCAAATTATTTCACTACGCCTGCTTCGAAATTCTCTCCGCAGGAATCGATCGTTCTACCCGCTTCGCGCCGATGAAAGCGCGACTATGACGCTGCGCGGCAGGGCCGTCCAGCCACGCAGCATCTTTTTTCAGTGAGGCAGCTCAGTCGATGTGCTTTCTCAGGAACGTCGGGATATCGAGCTGCTCCTCGTTATCCACCAGGTGGTCCGGCTCGACTCTCTCATCAAGCGCAGGCTTGTCGCCCCTGCGCTTGAAGGTCGGGATGTCGAGCGTCCCGTCATCCACAAGCAGGCCGAGACGGCGCACGGGTTTGTTTGCGGGGAAACTTCTCGCCTGCGTCGGCTGAGCAGGAGCATCGACCTCGGAAGCGTCGACCGGGCGCGTCGAAGCAGCGTTGATCGCGGTGGTGATCGGTGTTCCCGAGGGTGAATACTGTTCCGTAAGCCGTTCGGAGTCGCCGAAACCGGTAGCAATCACCGTGACGCGGATTTCGTCGTCGAGACGCTCGTCGATAACCGCGCCCATGATGATGTTCGCTTCTTCGTGCGCCTCTTCATGGATCAGGCTTGCGGCCTCATTGATCTCATAAAGCGACATGTCAGGGCCGCCGGTGAAGTTGATAAGCAAGCCTCTGGCTCCCTTGATCGAGACATCCTCGAGCAGTGGACTCGAGATGGCACGCTGAGCGGCTTCCACGGCGCGGTTTTCACCGGCCGCGCTTGCCGCACCCATCATCGCCATACCCATCTCAGCCATGATCGAGCGCACGTCCGCGAAGTCGAGATTGATAAGCCCGTGCACTGTTACCAGTTCCGATATTCCGCGCACGGCCTGCAGCAGAACGTCGTCGGCCTTCTGGAACGCCTCGCGCAGCGACATGTTACGGCTCGCCACCGAGAGCAGGCGCTGATTGGGAATGGTGATCAGCGTGTCAACGGCGGCTTTCAGTTCACGAAGGCCGCTGTCGGCCTGCAACATCCGCTTGCTGCCTTCGAATTGAAACGGCTTGGTCACGACGCCAACCGTGAGCGCGCCGAGTTCGCGAGCGATCTTCGCGATTATCGGAGCGGAGCCGGTTCCGGTACCACCCCCCATCCCGGCGGTCACGAACACCATCTCAGCCTCGCTCAGAAGTTCGCGCAGGCACTCTTCGTCCTCGAGCGCGGCTTTGCGTCCGATTTCCGGGTTTCCACCGGTGCCGCGGCCTCGTGTAATTGTTTGTCCAATCTGGACACGCAGGGGCGCCTGATTGTTCTGTAGCGCCTGCGCGTCGGTATTGACGGCGATGAAGTCAACGTTGCGGACACCGGTCACAATCATGTGATTGACCGCGTTTCCGCCGCATCCTCCGGCGCCGATCACTTTTATGCGTGCTCCAGGGTCGGGGTTCCCCACCAACTCAATCATCGCAAGACCTCCTTCACCACTCCCGGCGGACTTGCCGCTTCAACTGCTCGGCTGATCTGCGGCGGCTAAAAAAATTCTCTCACCCAATCCGTAAACCGGGACCGCAGCCGCCCCCATCGGCCAAACCGCCCCGATACGTTTGCCAGCCCCACGCCGTGGGACTGCCCGAGATAAAGCAGCAGTCCGGCGGCAGTGGTGTACATCGGTTTCATCAGTTCCTCGGGCATGCTCTTCAAATTAATCGGCAGCCCGCGACGCACCGGCACGGCGAAAATCTGTTCGGCGAGTTCCTGCGTGCCTTCGAGCAGGGAACTTCCGCCAACCAGAACCACGCCGGAAGCAAGGTTGTCGGCAACTCCCGAGCGAACCAGCTCCCGCTGCGCCAGTGAAAAAATCTCTTCCATGCGCGGCTCGATTATTTCCGCCAGAACCCGCCGCGCGATTACTTTCGGCTCGCGCCCACCAACTCCCGGCACCTGTACGGTCTCGTCGCGCCGTACAACGAGGCTGGTCGCCACGCCGTAATCAATCTTGAGCCGCTCGGCGTCCGAGACGGGCGTCCTCAAACCGGCAGCCACGTCGTTCGTGATATGGCTGCCTCCCAGCGGCAGCACCGCGGTATGCATCACCGCGCCCTGATGGAAAACTATCAGGTCGGTCGTGCCGCCACCGATATCGATCAACGCGATTCCCAATTCACGTTCCTCGGGAAACAGCGCCGCGTCCGACGAAGCAAGCGGCTCGAACACCATCTCCGAGGGAGTGATACCGGCGCGCTCGCAGCACTTGATCAGGTTCTGCCCGTAAGTCTGTGCAGCGGTCACAAGATGGATGCGCGCCTCGAGCCGTACACCCGCCATCCCGACCGGGTCGCGCACACCTTCCTGGTCGTCGACCGCGAACTGCTGCGGCAGGATGTGCAACACCTGCCGGTCGAGCGGGATTGCCACCGCGCGCGCGGCGTCTATCACGCGGTCGATATCACGCGGGCCGACCTCGCCGCCGCGCACCGCCACGA
>JBJKQX010000360.1:0-5723 GCA_046704965.1 Binataceae bacterium (SeqCode) | reverse complement strand
AAAAGAAAAGAGCCGGACCTTTCGGCCCGGCTCTTCCTTTCATCTCTCAACTGATTCGAAGATTCAGGCAGCCGCCGCCTTGGTCTCCGACTCGCCCTCATGTGCGTCCGCGATTGAGCCGCGTTTGGAGAAAGCGGTTGCGGTTGCGAGAGCCAGGAACGCGACCACGACCACGATAATCCGCGTCGCGCTCATCTCTGATATCGAGGTGGGAGCGAACGGCGCGGCAAGGATAGCGACCAGGTTCATCACCTTTATCATCGGATCGAGCGCCGGACCCGCAGTGTCCTTGAACGGGTCACCGACCGTATCACCGACGACGGTTGCCTTGTGGACCTCGGTGCCCTTTCCGCCCATGAAACCGTCTTCCACCTTCTTCTTGGCGTTGTCCCAGTTCGCTCCGGCATTGTTCATGAAAACGGCGAGCAACTGCCCGGTCAGGATGGTCCCGCCAAGGTAGCCGCCGAGCGCACTCGCGCCAAGTCCGAAACCGACCAGCAACGGGCCGAAGATGGCCAGAATACCGGGGCTAAGCAGTTCCTTCTGCGCGGTAGCCGTCACGATATCCACGCATCGGCCATACTCGGGCTTTTCCTTGTACTCCATGATTCCGGGATGCTCACGGAACTGGCGGCGTACCTCGAAGACCACCTGGTAAGCCGCGCGGCTTACCGCCTTTATCATGAAGGAACTGAACAGGAACGGGACCGCGCCGCCGATCAACACACCGACGAACACGAGCGGCATATTAATCTGCACGCCGAGCGCACTGAGATGCGCCTCGTCTATAAAGAAGCGGAAGAGCGACACTGCGGCGATAACGGCCGTGGCGATCGCGAGGCCCTTGGTCAACGCTTTGGTCGTGTTCCCGATAGCATCCATCCAGGAAAGCGTGCGCGAAGCTTCTTCCTGCTGGACTCCGCCCATTTCAAAGATACCGTGAGCGTTGTCGGTGATTGGCCCGTAGGTATCCATCGCGAGGATGTAACCCGTCGTACTCAGGAGTCCGAGGCCGATCAGTGCGATGCCGTAGAACTGCAGAGCGGGCGACGCGTGGAAGATCAGCATCGCGCCAATGATACTGAGTGCAATCAGGCCGAGCGCCCATACAGAGGATTCCAGACCCTCGCTCAGACCGGACAGGATAAGCGTTGCGGGGCCGGTGCGCGCCGAGGTTGCAGTTTCGATTACCGGGCCCTTGTCGGGATGGGTAAAGTAATTCGTCAACCACAAAGTCAGGAGCGCCAGCACGATTCCGAGGGTTGCGCACGAGGCGAAACGCCAGTCGGGTGCGCCAGTGAGCGGATTCTTCAAAAACAGCCAGTTTATTATAAAGAACCCGGCCACGGATGCGGCCGCCGAAACCATATAGCCCGTCGTGATAGGGCGCATCGGATTGCGCATCTTGCTGCCCGCTGGCACCCGGACCGACATGATGCCGAGAATCGACGAAAACACGCCGACCGCGTTCAAGATGAGCGCGAAAATGACGAGCTTCATCGCGAACTCGCCTGCGTACTTGCCGTACTGAGCGACAAAATTGGGCGATGTCGAGGCGTAGACGGCAATCATTATCGCCGCGACCAGGGTGACCTCGTAGGACTCGAAAACGTCCGCCGCCATCCCGGCACAATCACCCACATTGTCGCCCACGTTGTCGGCGATAGTCGCCGCGTTGCGCGGATCGTCTTCCGGGATACCAGCTTCGACCTTGCCCACCAGGTCGCCGCCGACGTCCGCCGCTTTGGTGTAGATGCCGCCGCCGACGCGCATGAACAGGGCGGCCAGCGACGCGCCGAAGCCGAAGCCGACCAACACCTTCATCGCGTTTTCGCCGTACACCAGGAAGATCAGCGTCGCGCCCAGAAGACCGAATCCGACCGTGAACATCCCCGATACGCCGCCGGCCTTGAACGCCAGCTCCATCGAGTCCTTGAAGCTGGTCAACGCGGCGTTGGCACTGCGCACGTTACCCTTGACCGCAAGCCACATTCCGACGTAACCGGCTCCGTACGACGCGCTGACGCCCAGCAGGAAGGCGACCGCGATTCCGCCGGAAAGCCAGAAGTCGTGGTAGATGCTGCGGTACATGAAGAACAGCGCGGCCATTATCGCCAGCACGAACCAGATCATGGTGCGGACCTGCCGATACAGGTAGGCCATCGCCCCCTGCTCGACCGCGTCCGCCACGTCGGTCATGGATTTAGGACCGGGATCGGAACTGAGGACGATACGAACCAGATACAATCCGTAACTGAGGCCGATGACGGCCGAGAGTAGGACCAACCAGAGGATAACCCTCTGTGGGTCGGTCAAATGTGGCAGAACGGTATTCGCTTCACCCATCTATGCACGTTTCCAAAGACTTCAAGGATTACAAGACTCCAGGATTATGTCGGCTCGATCTCGGAAGCGCGCTTATACCGTGCGCGCCGACCGAACCACCCCAAAAACTTAATCGGGTGCAGTCTAGGTTTTCCTTTTCGTGAAGTCCAGCATTTGATCAACCCGTAAAGCGGCGGCGAAATCGACAAAGGCCCCGGATTGCCGCCAAGGTAAGGCGGGCGTTGATCCACCAAGCGTGCGTATGGTTATCTCTTAGGACCGATATTCTTATGAACGTAAATATAGAGAGCACTTCGGCACTCAGGCGTAAGCTGACCATAGAGGTCGACCCCGACGAGATCAGGCGCGAACTGGATCGGGCGTACAACGAACTGCGCCGGGGCGTGATGCTCAAGGGCTTTCGCCCGGGGCACGCTCCCAGAAACCTGCTCGAACGTTTCTTCGGCGACCAGGTGCGCGGCGACGTCATCCAGCGCCTCGTCCGGGAAAACACCGACCGGGCGCTCGACGAGAACAATCTCAAGCCCGTAGTCGAGCCGGAAATCGTAACCGAGGAGACCGACCTGCCCAAAATCCTCAAATTCAGCGCGGTCTTCGACGTCAGACCGGAACTGATCGTCAAGGACTACGAGGACCTCAAGGTTCCCGAAGAGCAGGTCGAGGTCAGCGACAAGGACGTCGATGACATGATCGAGCAGCTGCGCGAGCGGCAGGCGACCCTTAAGAAGGTCGAGGACCGCACCGTCGTGCAGGAGGGTGACGTCGTGCTCGCCACGGTGGAAGCTTTCGACGGGGACAAGGCGCTCACCGAGGGCAAGCCTGAAAACCGCCTGCTCGAAGTCTCCAAGCGCTCGCTGGCACACGGCGTTGACGAGGTTCTGATCGGTTCCGAGGTGGGCACGGAGTCGCGCACCACCAGGAGCTACGAAGCCGACTATCAGGACAAGGACCTGGCCGGTAAAAACGTCGAGTGGCGCGCCACCGTCAAGGAAATCTACCAGCGCCAGCTACCCGAGCTGGACGACGATTTCGCCAAGGATCAGGGCGATTGTCAGAGCGTTGACGAGTTGCGCGAGCGCGTGCGCACCGAACTTCTCGATCGTGCCCGCGCCGAGGCTGACAACCGCGCCCGTCAGGGTCTGCTCGAACTGATCGTGGAGCGAAATCCGACCGAAGTGCCGGAATCGATGGTGGCGCGGGAACAGCGCTCCATGGAGATGGAGATGGCGACGACGCTTCGTGCCGGTGGCGTGCCGGAGGAGCGGGTCGCGGAGCAGATGGCCGCCAGCACCGAGGAATTTCACAACCGCGCCGAAAAGCGCGCCCGAAACACGCTGATTCTCGACGCGCTATCCGACCAGGAGCAGATCGAGGTGAGCGACGACGAGCTGGCCGAGCGAATCGGGCTGGTCCTGCGCCAGAGCGGGCGCAGCCGCGACCGGATGTCTGAGTTCTACTCGGACGAGAACAATCGCGAGGCGCTCAGGCGTTCGATGAGACGGGAAAGGACCCTCGACGCGCTGCTCGAACGTGCCAAGCAGGGCCCGGAGCAAGGCGCTGAAAGCGCGCCGGAATGACGGCGGCGGGGCAACATGAACGTTCTTGGCGGAATGTTTATGTTGCCCGGTTTTTTCCAAACCGTTAAAATTTCGCTAGAGCATCGAAGCCATGTGCCGGAGTGGATGGGGGGCGCTGTATCTGGGTCGGTTCTATGAGCAACCAAGTCCCGATTGTCATCGAACAGACCGGACGCGGCGAGCGTGCATATGATATCTACTCTCGGCTTCTGAAAGACCGTATCGTCTTTCTGGGGACGGAAATTACCGACGACGTCGCCAACCTGATCATCGCGCAGCTGCTCTTCCTGGAAGCCGAGGATCCGGAAAAGGAAGTCAGCTTCTACCTGAACTCACCCGGAGGCGTTCTGACTGCCGGACTCGCGATTTATGATACGATGCAGTTTATCCGGCCGTCTGTTTCGACGTTTTGCCTGGGAGAGGTGGCTAGCGCGAGCGCGATGCTGATGGCGGCCGGGCGCAAGGGACAGCGTTACGCGCTGCCGCATTCGCGGTTGATGATTCATCAACCGCTCGGAGGAGCCGAGGGTCAGGCCACCGATTTGGACATACAGGCGCGGGAGATTTTGCGCCAGCGGGCGGAGGTCAACGACATTCTCGCCAAGCACACAGGACAAAACCTGAGACGAATCGAGAAGGATACCGAACGCGACTTCTTTATGTCTCCGGAACAAGCAGTTGAATACGGGCTGATTGATGAGGTAATCGTTAGCCGAAGGCCCTCCAAGTGAAGCGCGGGAGAGATTATGGCGAAGCATGAGGACCGTTCTGGCAACCTGGTTTGTTCTTTTTGTGGCAAGAGCCAGGACGAGGTACGAAAGCTGATCGCAGGGCCCACGGTTTACATCTGCGACGAGTGTATCGATCTGTGCAACGATATCATCGCGGAAGAAACCGACAGTGAGGAGGCCTTCAGCCAGAGTTCGGCGGTGCCCAAGCCGGCCGAGATCAAACGGGTTCTCGACCAGTACGTGATCGGTCAGGAGCGCGCCAAGAAAATTCTCTCGGTCGCGGTCCATAACCATTACAAGCGGATCGACTCGCAGATGGTGACCGGCGAGGTCGAGCTGCAGAAGTCGAATATCCTGCTGATAGGACCCACCGGCGTCGGCAAGACCCTGCTGGCACAGACCCTCGCCCGTTTCCTGCAGGTACCCTTCACCATCGCCGACGCAACGTCGCTTACCGAAGCGGGCTACGTCGGCGAAGACGTAGAGAACATCATCCTCTCGCTTCTGCAGAACGCCGACTACGATATCGAGCGGTGCCAGCGTGGCATCGTCTATATCGACGAAATCGACAAGATCGCCCGCAAGAGCGACAACCCCTCGATCACCCGCGACGTTTCGGGTGAGGGCGTGCAGCAGGCGCTGCTAAAGATTATCGAAGGCACAATGGCGAGTGTGCCGCCCAAGGGCGGACGCAAACATCCGCAGCAGGAATTCCTCCAGGTCGATACCAGCAACATCCTGTTCATTTGCGGCGGAGCCTACGTCGGTCTCGATGACATAATCCGGCGTCGGATTGCGGGGAAAACGATGGGCTTTCGGGCTGATCTGACCCGCTACGATCCCAGGACCATCTCGGAACTGCTCAACGAGGTACAACCCGAGGACCTCTTGAAGTTCGGACTTATTCCTGAGTTCGTCGGCCGCTTGCCGGTTCTCGCAACTTTGGGTGAACTCGACGACGAAGCACTGGTGCGCATACTGACGGAGCCCAAGAATGCGCTCGTCAAGCAGTACCAGAAGCTGTTTGAGATGGAGAACGTGCACCTCAAGTTCACCCAGGGTGCGTTGC
>JBJKQX010000359.1:0-13023 GCA_046704965.1 Binataceae bacterium (SeqCode) | reverse complement strand
GATGTACATTCCGATGTCGATATCGGCGAGGTTGCGTCCGGCTTTTGCGGCTCCCGTGCGGATCTCGCTGACCATCGCGGACACTGCCTCCGGCGGCGAATAATTCATCAGCACGCCGTCGGCCACTTCGCCCGCCAGTTGCAGCATCGGGGCGTTGAGGCCCGCAAGGTAAATCTTGGGCGGGTTCTTCTGTCTTGAACGAAAACCGAGCCGGAAATCGCTTCGATAGACCTCGCCCTGAAACTTCGAGCGGCCTTCGGTGAAAAGCTGGCGCATTATCGTCACGCACTCGCGCATCGCGGTGACCGGTTTCCGATATGACGCGCCGTGCCATCGCTCAACGATGACCGGGCTCGATACGCCGAGGCCCGCAATCGCGCGTCCGCCTGAGATTTCGTGCAGGCTCAGAAACCCCATCCCCATCACGCCCGGAGTGCGAATCTGAATCGGCACGACGCCGGTCGCGAGTTCGACCGTCGAGGTGTTGAGCGCAATAGCTGTGAGACTGACGAACGCGTCAGGTCCCGCGACCTCGGCCACCCATATTGCGCTGTAGCCCCGCGTCTCAGCCTCTTTTGCAAATTGGAGCCGCTCCGCAGGCGTTCCGCCGCCGAGCGACATCTGAAGTCCTAGTTTTTTCTGTTCCGCCATAATTGAAGTTATCCGAGTGGTGAAGGTCGATTGTGTACCGTAACATCGAAGCGTCGCAAGACTCGACGACGTTTTGTCGTGCCGTCTGCGGGCGGTCTATTGCGACAACTTCAAGGGAGGACGCGGCTCGACGATGCCATTTTTCGACTCGCAGGGAGTCAGGATTCATTACGAGGACGCGGGTAGCGGCGAGCCCGTGGTGCTGGTTCACGGATTTGGGTCGAACGCGCAGTACAACTGGGGAATCACCGGATGGATACGCGCTTTGTCGGCGCGTTACCGGGTGCTTGTCATCGACTGTCGCGGGCACGGCGCGAGCGACAAACCGCATGAGGCGGAGGACTACACGACCGAGCGGATGGGCGGCGATGTCATTCGTCTGCTCGACCATCTGGGGATCGGGCGCGCCCTGCTGATGGGCTATTCGATGGGCGCGCGAATCGCGATGTGGCTTATGCTGGCCCATCCGGAACGCCTTCGCGCAGTTGTTCTCGGCGGAGTGGGCGCAGGCGGCGGAGTCGGTGAGGCGGGACGGCGAAAGGCAATCGTCGATGCGCTGCTTGCGCCGGACAAGACGCAGATAAAAGACGCGACGTCGCGTCTGTTCAGGGATTTTGCAGAAGCCAACCGCAACGACTTACAGGCATTGGCGGCCTGCATGAGTGCCGACCGAACCGCGTCGCCCGACGCTTCAAAGTTTGCGTCCGTCACGACTCCGGTCATGATCGTGGTCGGCACGCGGGACACGCTGATTGGCGACGTGGAACTTCTTCAGGAGATGATCCCCGGTTCGCAGCTGCTGAAGCTCGAAGGACGCGATCATTTGAACGCTCCCGGCGACCGGCGTTTCAAGGATGCGGTGCTCGGTTTTTTCGCTGGGAGCCCTGAGTAACGTCCGAGACGGCGGGCTGTCGTGCTTCAGCTCAAATTCGGCCGCGCCAGTGTGCCCTGGAGCAGATATGGTGTCGAGTTTGGCGGATGGGGAAGCATCCCCATCAGGAACTCGAGGCGAGAATGGGCAGCGGCAGAGGGTCTTAAACGGAATTTTATGTCGAGGTTGCTGTCGGGCACGTTCGGCTGAAGCATCACGCTTCCCCGACCCGAAAACAACAAATCGCCGCCTTGCGTGGTCGCATTTCTGATGGTCAGTTTGCCGTGCTTGAGATCCGCCACCGCTTGCACCTGACCGAGCTTCACCGGAGCCATGCCGCGAATCGCACGGATGCTTATTCCCGATCCTGAAAACGTAATCGTGCCGTTGTCCGCTGCGATTTGATTTGGCGACAGCGTCAGGTGGCCGGTCGCCGAAACCTGACCGTCGAACTTGACCCCTAGCGCCCGCAACTCGGGATATCGCCCGGGTTGGACGCCCGTGAGTTTGAAGGTGACCGCGATCGACCTGCCGTCCCGGCGAGCGTTGAGCGTGATCTCTCCTCCGTAGAGTTTTGCCGCGAGGTTGATACCGGGCGAACCCGTCAGGAAGGAAAGGAATGACGGGCTGATGCGAAGTTCGTCGCTTGAGAGTATAGGCCGCTCGCGGGAAAACGCCCGATCCGTCACGGCCACTCCCGTCATCCGCACGCCGAACGGGAATGCCATTCCCTGGCTTTGAGAGGAGATCGTAAAACCTGTGGGGGCAAGGACGCTTGAGAGGACTTCCGTGTAAGGGAAAGTTGCCGCCAGGAAAACTAAGAACAGAACAACTCCCACTGCGACGTATCCGATTTGCACCGGACGCTCGCGGATAAAGTCGCGACTTAGATACCTGCTGAGCTTAGCCATTGCGTGCGACCGCGACGCAGGTCATTTCGACGTCGTAGCTGTGAGTGTCTCCGTTGCGCCGCGTGATACGCAGGCTCGACACGGAAACCGGCTCGGCCAGACCCCCGACACTGTAGAGTGCGTCAACCAACTGCTTCAGGCTGATGTCGCTCAGCTGCAGGTCGACTGAATGCTGGATGAATCCGTCGGGCAGCTTCAGGTCCGGGCGCGGCGTTATCGAACCTATTTTGTCGCGTCCGACGCTCTTTGTGAGAGTGCTTTCCATGGCCGAGAAGAGCGAGAAGTTCCTGGCCGACGAAAGCGTATGTTTCTCGGCCAGCCGAAGTTCGGCCTCGCGTCGCAGATATAGCTGCGTGAGCCCGCGAACCTCGCCAAGCTCGTGCTGGCGATGCTCGACCTTTACCGTGAGACCGCTGTTTAAGTCCGCGATCGGCAGATAGATGAAGTCGTAGAGGAAGAACACGCCGAAAACGAGCGCCAGCACTTTCAGCATCAGACGCTCGCGTGGTTCGAGCTTTTCGTAACGTGCGTATGCGCGTGCTCTCGCCGACTCTGTCCTGGCCGAAAGCCGCTCCAGCATAGGGGCGACAGCGTTCATCAAACGAGCGCGGATATTGTTAATCGTGTCGTTCATCCGCTGCCTGCCACCGCGTCCTTGAAAGAGAGCCTCAACTGGAAATCGACCTTGCCATCGTTGGTAGCCTTTGCGTGGACCACGTCAATCGCGCCGAACTCGTGTCCTCGGGCCAAAGCGTTCTTCATCTCGTCCACGGTGGCGAACGAGTCCGCCTCGCCCGTGAGCCTGACGCCGGAGGAATTGATGGTGACGTCCGACATCTCAACCGGAAATCGCTTGGGCAGTTCGCGCGAGATGGCGAGCAGCGCGTTGAGCGGCGAAGAATCGGCTTCGCCGCCACCCATCAACGTGAGCCGTTTGTTGAGGGTCGTTATTTTCGTCCGCAGTGCCTCGACCGCGTCGTCGGGCGGATTGGGGCCAAGCGCAGGCTCGGCGATCGTCGCTATGGTGCGGTCAAGTTTGTGCAGGCGGCCAAGGTTGGTCGAGAGGCCGAGCACGAAATTAACGATTACGAGCGCGACCACCACCGCGGCCAGTATCGCGCTGGTATAAAAGGGAGTGAGATCGCCGCGCACCCGTCCGCGAAACGCAAATTCGTGCTGGCGAAAGTTGACTATTCCGGTTTTGGCGTTGGGGGCCTCGCCCAGCAGCATCGCGACGCATCCGGCGTACCGGCTCATCTCCGGCGCCTGTCCATTGAGCATCGAAGCGGCACCAAATTCCTGCGCGTCGCGCATCGGAACGGCAAGACCTTCAGCGATTGTCCGGCGCAGCGCCACACTTGCGGCTCCCGATCCGACCAGCACGACGTCCGGGTCCTGCACCTCGGAGGAATGCGCAAGCAGTGTCTGCCGGGCCGCACCCAGAATCTGACCCGCATCGGTTGCCGCGGACACATCTGCGTCGGTTGCCGGAGCCACTCCCGCATTCACGGTGCGAAGCGCGCGCGGCCGTCCTTCGGAGTCCACCAGCACCATCGAGGTGGTGGCTGATTCGACAGCCATCAGCAGATGGGCCCCTGGCGTCGAGGCCTGATGGCTTGCCAGGAGGTTAGCGGTGGCGAGTTCGGAAAGGGTGACGGTTTTCGGATCGAGGCCCGCTTCGGCCAGCAGTTCCAGATGAGCGCGCAAGTCCGACTTTCGCGCCATCGCGGCGACGACCAGAGTGTTGCCGCCGTCGCGTCCGACGCGAGCGAAGGCGACGACCGAGTCATCGACAGCGAAGGGGACGTGTTCCTCGAGCGCGAACGGCACCACCTGATTGAGGCGTCGATTGTCGTTGAACGGAAGTTCGAGCAGGCGCTTCAGGACCTTCGAGCCCGGTAGCGCGCTCACCACGATATCGGGGATTCCGGTGCGTTCGAGCAGGCGCTTGAGTGCCTGCGACAAACCGGTTTCATCCGGGAGCCGTTTTTCTTCGAAGACGCCGGTCAGATGAATCGCGTTCCAGGTGCGTTCAGCGAGCGCCCCCCGAACCCGGTCGCCGGGTGTCTCCAGAGCCAGGATTCTTTGCGGCATAGAGCCGTCTCGTCTCTTAGTCCTCTCGCCAGGAGATGAGTGTCGCGGTTCCGTTTCCGTTGCGACGGAATGAAGCGCGGATTATCTTGCGAGCCCCGGCAAATTCCCCCATCCCGGTTATCGTAAAGTAAACGCTGCGCGTGGTTAAGACCCGCGGGAATTTGGTTCCTACGGTTCCGACTCCAGGCAGGTTCATTACCTCCAACACGGTTGCAAACGGGCGAATCTTTCGCGCAGCTATGATGTCTTTCACGACACTCGGGTTTTCCTCAAGCCCGGACTCCAGCGAGGCAAGCACCTCGGGCGACGCCGTGTTCACGTTCACTAACGGATCGGGCAGCACGGTCAGATACCTTTGCAAGGTCAGGAACGTTGCTTCATTCACCCCACGCACCATCCGGAGATCGCCAATCGTGGGCATCGGGCCGTGACGCGGTTCGTAGGGTGGAATGAGTCCCAGGTAATAAGCTCCGCCCGGGCCGCCCTGATAGTCGACGCGCTCGGGTTCGAGCCACTCGATGATGGCGGGGAGCAGCTTTGGCGAGACTCCAATGATATTGAACAGTCGCGCTATCCGCTGAGCCATCAATTCGTTGACCCGCCCATTTTGCTGATTGACGAGTTCATTCACGTCAAGCTTGCGTGCCGCGTCCACAATCGAAAGCGTAACCGTTCCGCCGCCGACACGAAGGGGAGGAAACGGAGTCGCCCATACGTCGTCCAGGGAGTCGAACGGCTGCTTGGAATGCGCGTCGATAAGGGAATCCCTGGCCAGCAAGGCAACCCCAACGTTGATCGCCGACCGCGCAAGATAACTGGCCCGGAGTTCGTTTGCCTGGTTGGCCGCCGACAGGTATCCAAGCCGACTGAACGTCGTGAAATCCATGACGATGATTGTCATGAGAGCGATCGCGAGCAGCGTCGCCAGAAGCGCGATACCGCGCTCGCCCCGTCTCAGACGCCCTACCATAGTGTTTGAGCCATCGGCACGTCCACCGCGGTGTCGAAGTTCATCTTCTGACCCTTGGGACCTGCCAGTTCAAGACTGATCGCGACTGCAAGCGGCAACTGCCGGCCATGTGGAAGCGCAGTCGAATCCCAGTTCTGAACCCATTTCGAGCCGTTGTAGAAACGAAAATCGAGTGACACGAGATTGTCAGCCAGTATCAGGGCCGGCGGCGATTTCTCTCCGCTGGTCTGCGTAAGAAGGCCGCTTTGCTGCTGGCGCGTCAGAATGAACCATCCCTGATGATTCGGATTTGGTTCCAGGGCATAGGTCACGACCTGCTCCGCACCGGTCCCATAGATCGCACGGCTGTGTCCTGCGGCGAAGGTGGAGAGGCTAATGGAATCCACGGCTTCGCCGTCACGCTGGCGCGATCTTCCGATCAGGAGCACGCGGCTGGGGTAAACCGACGTCTGCACGGCGTCGCGCAACTCATTACTCAATTGCCACATGATGCCCCGGCCTTCGCGGTCGATCCCGAGATGCTCCTCGCCCTGTACCTTGCTCATCGCGACGGTGTGGAAGGCGTCGGCGAGCATCAGAAGGACCACCCCGAGTATCGCGACCGCCACCATCATCTCGATGAGCGTGAAGCCGGATTCCCGACGAGGGGAGTTTCGATAGCACCTCATGGCTGCTGCCCTAAGGGTGGCGAACCGGGTTCGCCCGGGGCCGCGGGCGAATTTGGTCCGCCTCTGGTTCCCGGTGGAGCGATCATCCCCGCGCTCGCGGAATGGAGAAACTCGGTCAATGTGAAAGTGTGACGAAAGCCCGCTCCATAGAAAATCGTCACCTCGACCTTGCGCACGTCGGGGAACATCGCCGACTGTTCGACCACCTGCTGCCAGCGAAAGTTCGGATAGCGTCCCGGATAAATAGCCTGAAAGTTGCCGCTGGTCTTGCCCGGATTCGGAAATCCTTCCAGCTCCGCCTTGGTCATCAACGCCTGCGCGAGCATCGTCGCCTGAGTCAATTCCTGCGCGCGGATAACGCTGCGGAGGTCCTGATGATGCAACGACAGCAGAGCGAGCATCGCGATCGCGAGGATTCCAAGCGCGATCATCACTTCGAGGAGCGTGAAACCGCGACCGGCTTTAATCCCGGGAGCTTGCGTCTTGAGGGCGCCGGGTTTCATTGCAGGTAAAGCTGCCTCTGGGAAAGGTCGCCGTTGGCTATTCGGACACGCCCGGTGAGCGGATCGAAGCCGAGGGTCATGACGTCTCCCGAGGTGTCGGCAAGATGAATCAGCGTCGCGTCGACGTAGCCCTCCGGGTAGAACTGGCACGCGACGGCGCCGTGGTCATAGCTGCCGACGCCTTCGACTGTCACGTTGCGGAAATGGACGTCGGGCGGCAGATGCACAGGCCCATCTCCGGGCGAGCGATCGGGCATAAAGGTTGGCTGTGCGGAGTAGGGGTCGAGCACCAGGACGTGGTAGGTGTTGTGGTTGAGGTCGAAGACCAGCCGGATTACGACCTTCTGCGCCGAAGCCTGCTCGAACAGATAAGTGGCTTTGCCGGCAAGCTGGCGGGCCGAGCTGCGAAGCTGTTCATCCTTGAGCCCGCCGAAATAGGGCAGAACGATCGTCACCATCAGGCCGATGATAAAAATAATCACGGCCAATTCGAGCAGAGTGAAGCCGCGCGATCGCGAGTCACGCAGCCTGAGCGTCGCACGACGGCCGAGACGCAGGCCAAGCGGCTGTGTCCGCGCTACGACGGGCACTTTGTAACGGACGCTCATCACAAGGGCGTCATTGCTGCTTTGCGACGATGTCCGCGTTTCTTCCCGTGCCTCCCGGCTGCCCGTCCGCGCCGTACGATTTCAGTACGTAGCTATTACCGTCGCTCTGATAAACGTAGGCATGGCCCCACGGGTCGAGCGGAATCTGCTGCACGTAGCCGCCATCCTCGTAATTTGCCGGAACGGGGCCGCTCGTGGGAGCGGTAACCAGTGCTTGCAGCCCCTGTTCGGTGGTCGGATATTGCCCGTTATCCAGATAGTAGCGGTCGAGCGCCGTCTTCAGCTCCGCGATGTCAGCTTCCGCCTTGGTTCGTTTCGCCTTCTCTGTCGCGCCCCTGAGGCTCTGGACAACGATCGTTGCCAGAAGGCCGATAATAAGGATTACGACCATCAGTTCGATCAGGGTGAAACCATCCTGATGGTTTCGTCTCGCGCTGTTCATCTACACGTCTCTCCCCAAGCAGATCATCGCATCAGCTGATTCAGCTGGAATATGGGCAGCAGCACCGCAAGCATCATGAAGACGACCACCCCAGCCATCATGAGTGTCATTGCGGGCTCGAGCACCGTGGTCATCTGTGACAGGGAGTTGGAAACCTCGTGCTCGTAATTGTCTGCCACCCTGTCGAGCATCTTTTCGAGTTCGCCGGAACCCTCGCCGACCTTCACCATCTCGACGAGCAGGGGCGGAAAGAGTCCGCTTCGGCCAAGCGTCTGCCCCATCCCGTGACCTTCCCTGATACTGTCGCGGCTCTGCTCGATAGCCTCGCGCAGCAGGCTGTTCGTGACCACGCCCTTGACCGCGTCGAGGGCCGGCAGCAACTGCACTCCGCTTGATAGCAGGGTCGAAAGCGTGCGTGCGAACCTGGCGCAGATTATCCGGACCATGGTCGGCCCGACGTACGGGAGTCTGAGCACGAGCCGGTCGCAAAACCGCCTGCCGTTGGGGTTCGAGAGCAAGGCGATAACGGATCCGATAATCGCAACCAGCGCCAGCGCGAGTTCGATCCAATAGGAACCGATGAAGGTCGAAAGTCCGATCAGAAATCTTGTGGCAAGCGGAAGAGCGGCGTGGCTCTGCTGAAAAATAGTCGCGACCTGCGGCACCACGTACGCCACCAGGAAACACATGATCGCCGTACCCACGCACATCATGATTATCGGGTACGTCAACGCTCCCTTGACTTTGGACATGAACTCCGACTGACGTTCGCCATACTCCGCGAGCCGTCCGAGAATCGGCTCGAGCGCCGCAGCCGCTTCACCGGCCCGCACCATGCCGGTATAGAGGTCCGAGAACACGTGGTGGTGATCCTCAAGGGCTTCGGCAAGCGAAGAGCCTTCGCGCACGCGTTCGCGCACCTGCGAGAGCATCTTCTTTGTCGCCGGCTTCAGCGCCTGTTCGCTGAGAGTGCCCAGTGCGTCGACCAATTGGACACCCGCGCCGAGCAGCGCCGCAAGCTGACGCGAGAACAGCGCCAGTTCGCTGGCGGACAAGCCGCCGCCTTCGAGCGAGGCCAGCCATTCGCGCAGTGCGCTGGTGCGCGGTGCGGCGCTTTCTTCGGTAATTTCGGTGGGGAAGATGCCGTTTGCGCGTAGTTTGCCGCGCGCGCTGCGGGCGCTGTCGGCGTCGACTACACCCGCGACATTGCGTCCCTCGGGCGAAAGACCGCGATAGGCGAAAACCGGCATGGGTGAAAACTAACCCGTTTCGCGGCTAGGCGATATCTTCCTGGGTGACCCTCAGCAATTCTTCAATCGAGGTTTCACCCGCGAGCACGCGGTCCGCCCCATCCTGACGCAGCAGTTTCATTCCAGCGGCCGTACATTGACGCCGAATCATGGCCGCGTCCGCGTTACGCATAACCAAAGCCCTGATTTCGTCATCCATCACCATCAGTTCCTGGACCGCCATTCGGCCCCTGTAGCCCGTATTACGGCACGCGCGACATCCCTTGGCGCGATAGATCGTTCTCGAAGAATCGGCGTCGGCGACGCCGATTCGCGCCAACTCAGTCGCGCTCGGATGATACTCCTCGCGGCAAGTGGGGCACAGCCGTCTGACCAGGCGCTGAGCCAGCACGGCAAGAATCGACGACGAGACCAGGAACGGCTCGACACCCATGTCGACCAGCCGCGTGACCGCGCCGAAAGAATCGTTGGTGTGCAAGGTAGAGAAGACCAGATGCCCCGTGAGCGCGGCCTGAATGGCGATTTCCGCGGTCTCGGTATCGCGAACCTCGCCCACCATGATCACGTCGGGGTCCTGGCGCAGGATTGAGCGAAGACCGCTTGCGAAGGTCAGCTCGATTTTCGGGTTCACCTGCATTTGCCCGACGCCGCGCAATTGATACTCGATCGGATCCTCGATCGTAATGATGTTCTTCTCGGGCGAGTTGATACGGCTGAGACACGCATAAAGCGTGGTGGTTTTACCCGACCCGGTCGGCCCAGTGGCAAGAATTATCCCGTGGGTTTGACGTATCAGCCGGTCGAGGCGGCGCAGATTTTCGCCGGAAAACCCGAGCCGGTCGAGGTCAACGTCGACCAGTGCCTGCGCACGGTCGAGAAGCCGCAACACGATTCGCTCGCCGAAGGCGGTCGGAATAGTGGAAACGCGAATATCCACATCGCGTCCCGCTATCTTGACCCGGATTCGGCCGTCCTGCGGCAGCCGTTTCTCAGCTATGTCGAGTCCGGCCATCACCTTGACGCGCGAAGTGATGGCGGATTGAAAACGCTTGGGCGGAGACAGGACATCGTAAAGCATCCCGTCCACGCGAAAACGAACCACGAGATCACTCTCGAAACACTCGACGTGGATATCGCTCGCCCGATCCTTGACCGCCTGCGAGAGCAGGCCATTGACCAGCTTGATGATCGGCGCGGCGTCGTCTGATTCGAGCAGGTCGCGCGGCTCCTGGGCGAGTTCGCTCGCCACCACGTCAAGCCGCTCTTCCTCGAGATCGATCATCAGGTCGGCAGCCGAGGTGTTGGTCGCCTGGTCGTAGGCGCGATTTATCGCTTCGTCCAGCACTTGCGCGGGAACCACCACCGGACTTACCGGCATCCCGAACAGCACGTGCAAATCGTCCAACGGCTCGTAATTGGCGGGATCCGCAACCGCGACCGTGACCGAACCGTCTTCCACGCCTATCGGCAACAGACGGTTCTTCTTGGCGTAGTTGATGGGAACCTTGGCGAGCAGAGAATTGTCGAGCGCATGCTCGTCGATATGGCTTTGGAACGGAAACTGGTATTGCTGGGCAAGCGCACGGGCAAGCCGCTGCGGTTCGATGGCTCCCATTTCCATCAAAACGTCAGCCAGTTCCTGGCCCGCTTTCTTCTTTTGCCGTGCCCGGTCGAGATCCTGTTGCGATACCCAGGATTGATCCAGCAGGATTGACTCGAAGCCCTTGCGCGCGGTCGCCACTATCACTCACCCCTGGCCAAATTGAGCCCACCACTCGTGACCGATGGAACTACAAGAGCCGAATGGGTTCCGACGGCGTCTTTGGCATTAGCGGGTTAATTAGACCTGATGCGCGTACCGCCATGCAAGTGCCTTGGAAGCATAGCATGCATACGTGAACAGAACTTAATAATGATAGGTCGGGCCGCTTACTGGCGGACTCACGATTTCCGTGGAAAATCCGGCTCCCTTTTTCACCGGCATGGTGTGAACCGCCTTGTGCCACGACACCAGGGTGCCGTTGACGAATAGCAGGTCAAGGAAAGTACCGCGGTCGCCGGGTTTGGGGGCGGTGTAGAGAATCGTCGCGGTCAGATCGTTGCTGTTCGCGCGGATCGCATAGCTCCAGATCTCGCTGTGATGATTAGGGTAGAAGCGGATGTCCGGTTCGCCCCATCGGTTATGCACCTCGATACTGGTCTCGCCGACCTTGAGGCTTTTTATCATTTCGTTGGTGCGGTATTTGTTGCCCACCTGATAGGCGAGTCCACAACCGCCCAAGCCGAGCGCTAACGCGACGACCGTGGCGACAAGCAAACGATTCATACTCACCGTCAGATCGTGAGAACTCCAGCGTGGGCTGTCAATGCGCGGGCCCGGTTTCGTCGGCGGAAGCCGGCTTTTTGACGGCCGTTATGATGCGTGTGTGTTATAGAGCTTGAATCGCACGAGCCGATGGAGGCCCTGATGGCCCGGAAACTCCGCTTGGTAAAGGGCGGCGCGCAAAAGGGCGCGCTGGTCTACGGGATGAGGCTGTTCGACGAGACACCGGACTCAATCGAGGATGCGCGCGTGAGAATGGCCGACGGCTCGTCAGGCCGGGTGACGATGCACTTGATCGAGGGGACCAGGGAGCAGATTCGGCGCCAACTGATGCGCAGTATCGATGCGTTTTTTGAACTGCTCGATGAGCAATAGCTTCGGAGGACACGGAAAACGATGGAACTGAAGTTCGTCAAGTACGAGAAGCGGGGCCATATCGCCCACATCACCTTCAATCGCCCGGAGCGCATGAACGCGCTTCACCCGGCCTGCCATCTGGAGATGGATGAGGTGTGGGACGATTTCGTCGGCGACAAGGCGATGTGGGTTGCGGTCGTGACGGGAGCGGGCGAGAAGGCATTTTCCGCCGGCAACGACCTCAAGTGGACCGCCGAGCATCAGGGCGAGCAGTTGATGCGTTCAAAGGGCGGGTTCGCCGGAATCACCGCCCGCTACGACATCTACAAGCCGATAATCGCGGCGGTGAACGGGTTCGCGCTCGGAGGAGGATTCGAGATAGCGCTCTCATGCGACATCATCATCGCCGCGGACCACGCGCGCTTCGGACTGCCGGAACCTCGCGTGGGCCTGATGGCTGCCGCCGGCGGAGTGCATCGTCTGCCGCGGCATATCCCGCTCAAAATCGCGATGGGGATGATGCTGACCGGCAAGCATATCACCGCCCAGGAAGCGCATCAGTGGGGCATCGTGAACGAGGTGGTCCCGCTCAAGGATCTGTCGGCGACGGTCGATCGCTGGGCCGAGCAGATCATGGAGTGCTCGCCGCTTTCGATTCAGGCCACCAAGGAAGCTGCAATGAACGGTCTTGGGGTGCCTGCGGAGCAGGCGATCGCGCGCCATTACGAGGGGCAAGCGAAATTGTTCCGCTCCAAGGACGCGGTCGAAGGTCCGCTCGCGTTCGCCGAGAAGCGCAAGCCGAACTGGTCGGGCGAATAGTCGGACTGACGAATCGCGATACAAGCGGCGCGCGGTTTCACCCTTTCACTTTTTCACTGCCGTGCTCAGCGTTGCCGTACCTCCTCCGGGCGACGCTGAGCGCGGCGCGAGATCCCGCGCGCCATCCCTCGGCTCCTCATTCCGTCGCGCCAGAAGGTTAAGCCGCACTCGGTTCGGCGCATTGGAGCGGGCAGGGCGGTTCAGTCGTGTTCCGGCTTGGGCGGCGCGCCGTCTCCGGCCCCGAGATGGCGCGCGAAAAACGTCTCAATCCGCTTCCAACTGTCCTCGGCCGCCTCGGCGTTGTAGCCAATCTCCATCGGTCCCCACGCGGCGAGCGTCCCGAGGATCCCTTCGTGCCGATTCATGAAGCTGTGCCCGGCTTCGGGATAAATCTTGACGTCATGCTCGACGCCGACTTCATCGAGCATCCGCTCCAGTTTTTCGCCGCGCCCGCGAAGCATCCGGTCGCGCCCGCCGTAGCCGGCAACCACCGGACAGGCGCCGCGAAGGCTCTCGGCGTCCGCCGGCACCTCGCCGTAAAGCACGGCAGAGGCAC
>JBJKQX010000358.1:0-3870 GCA_046704965.1 Binataceae bacterium (SeqCode) | reverse complement strand
TTGAAATAATGAGCCGAGTTTATCGGAGCACGTACCGCGCTAAGGCGTTCGACGGCGGTACATTACGGTAGACCGGCCGGGGGCGCGAGGAGCGGAGCCTACGCGATCGGGTTCGGGTGGGCGTCGGGGACCTTTGCAACCATTACGATGCTCATCGCAGTGATCTGGCTGACCGCCCGAGCGCTGAATCGAATGGATGAGGAGAGGATCCAAGTATCGAGCGCGAACGCGGTCACGGCCGCGATCGTCGCGTCGTCGCAGGACGCCATAATCGGCAAGGACCGTCGGGGCATCATTACGAGCTGGAATGGCGGCGCAGAGCGGATTTTTGGCTACCGCAAAGACGAAATACTCGGTCACTCGGCGTCGATTCTGGTCCCGCAAGATCATCGTGCCGAGCAGGATGAGGCGCTGAACCGCGTTCACAGCGGATTTGATGTCGATCCGTTCGACACCGTGAGACTCGGCCGTGGTGGACGGCCGATTGACGTCGCGCTGCGTCTGTCACCGATTCACGACTCGGCGGGCCACGTTGTCGGTACGTCCCAGGTGATACGTGACATCAGTCAGCGCCTGGCGGCCGAGCGTCGGTTCCGTCTGGTCTTCGATGCGTCGCCGAGCGCAATGATCATGCTGGACCGACATGGCCGCATCGCGCTCACCAATTCCCAGGCGAGACGCATGTTTGGCTATTCGCCCGGGGAGCTGGCGAATCAGCTCATCGAGGTGCTCATCCCTCGCGCAATCGGATTCAAACATGTCGAGTTGCGTAAGGGCTACATGGAATCGCCCGAGCCGCGCGCGATGGGCGAGGGGCGCGATCTTTTTGCAGTGCGCAAGAACGGCGAGGAATTTCCAGTGGAAATCGGGCTGAGCCCGCTTCACACGGGAGAACAAACGTTCGTTCTCGCTTCCGTCATAGACATAACGGCGCGAAAAGCGGCCGAGCAATCCATACGGCGGCAGAAGGACGAATTGGCACGCTCAAATTACGATCTAGAGCAATTCGCATACGTGGCGTCGCATGATTTGCAGGAGCCTCTGCGCGCGGTCGCCGGCTGCGTCGAGCTGTTGCAGCGCCGCTACGGCGATCAGCTGAACTCCGCCGCGGGAGAGCTCATCACGCACGCGGTCGAAGGTGCGACGAGAATGCGACAGTTGATCGATGACCTGCTGGCGTATTCGCGTGTGGGGCGCGATGATCAGCGGCCGGAGCTCGTGGATTGCAATGAGGCGCTTGAGCGAGCTCTGCGAAATCTTACAGCTGTCATTCGGGAAAGCAGTGCCGAGATCAGCCACGAAGCGCTGCCACACGTGATCGCCAAGAGTGCTCAGGTCGCGCTTGTGTTCCAGAATCTCATATCGAACGCGATAAAATTTCGCCGCGAAGGAACGGCCCCCCGCATCACAATCGACGCGCAGCGGGACGGCTCCCAGGCGGTCATCTCCGTGCGAGACAATGGTATCGGCATCTCTGAGGCCAACCGGGAACGAATCTTCGCCATCTTCCAACGCCTCCATACTCGCAGCGAGTACCCCGGAACCGGCATCGGCCTTGCGCTGACCAAGCGGATTGTCGAACGTCACGGGGGGCGAATCTGGGTCGAGACGGGATCGGAAGGAGGAGCCGTGTTCCGCTTTGCCTTGCCGATCGCGCATGCTGAGCAAGAGGCTCCCAATGGAGACTGAGCGCCCGTTGAATATTCTGCTGATCGAAGATAGTGAGACGGACGCCCTGCTGCTGCGTGCCCTTCTCGAGGAGCGTACGGGCAAGCGCGACGAGCTCATCCACGTGACGCGGCTTGAGGACGGGCTCAGTCTTCTCGGGCAGCGGAAAGCCGACTTGGTGTTGCTGGATCTGGCGCTGCCCGACAGCATCGGCATTGAGACGTTCGAACGCCTTCATTCTACGGAGCCGGGGGTTCCCGTCGTAGTCATGACATCGCTTGACGACCTGACGACGGGTATTAAGGCGCTTCAGGCGGGCGCACAGGACTACCTCATCAAGCGCGATATCCAGGCCGATAGCCTGCACCGTGCGATCTATTATGCGATCGAGAGGAATCGATTGCACGTTGAGCTAAACGACTCGCGAAACCATCTGCGCCGACTGGCCGCGCACATTGAGGCGCTGCGCGAGGCAGAACGCACCAGGATCTCACGAGAGATACACGATGAACTCGGTCAGAAGCTCACCAGCGTCAAGATGGATGTACAGTGGATTAATGGGCGGTTATCGAATCAAGACCGCGGGGAAACCGCGGGGAAGTTGCGCGGCTCGCCAATCGTCTCGCGGATGTACAACAGTTGCTCGACGGCATGCTCGAATCGATCAAGCGGATTGCGTTGGAGCTGCGTCCGACGAGCCTCGATCACCTCGGGCTCGGGGAGGCCATTCGCGACGAGTCGCGCCGCTTCGGTCGGCGCACGGGGATCCAACTCGATCTCAGCATTTCGGATTCGATGGAGGCGCCGGATGCGAATGTATCGACGGCCTGCTTTCGGATTTTTCAGGAATTACTGACGAATGTCGCCAGGCATGCGAACGCGCATTCAGTCGAGGTGATTCTCGCCGAAGACGGCGGCGACCTGTTGCTCGACGTGAGCGATGACGGGGTGGGGATAAACAAAAGCGGGCGTCGCGCATCGACGTCCCTCGGCCTGCTGGGCATGCGTGAGCGCGCGGAATTTCTTAGCGGATCTGTGGTGATCGACGCTTCTTCGAACGGAGGAACGCGCGCCATCGTCCGGATTCCGATGCGGCAGGCATAAGGAGCGTTCTTCATGTTCTGTGTTTTGGTCGCGGACGATCATGAAGTTGTCCGTCGCGGCCTGCGCGATCTATTGCAGGCTGAGTTTCACGACTTGCATTTCGGCGAAGCGAGCACATCTGACGAGGTGCTGGCCAGACTCGAAGAGCGCACATGGAACCTGATCCTGCTCGATGTGATCATGCCCGGCTTGACTGTCGTTGACACGCTCAAACAGATACGCCGTGTCGATCCCGACGTTCCTGTCCTTGTCCTGACGGTGATGGCCGAGCCGGAATATGCGGTGCAAAGCCTGAAGGCGGGGGCAAACGGCTACATCACGAAACAGCATGCGGGCGAGGAACTCATCAGTGCGGTCCGGAAGATACTTGCCGGAGGCACATACCTTACGAACGAGGCCGTTCTCGCGCTGGCCACGGGAGCGGCCGGAGCCTCCGCGCCCCACGAGTCCCTTTCCGCGCGTGAGCTGGAGGTGCTCCGATTGATCGCACGCGGCAAGGCGGTAAAGGTCATTGCGCATGAGTTGTCGGTGAGTGCAAAGACCGTGGCGACATATATCACACGGATTCGCGAGAAAACCGGGCTACGCAACTACGTCGATATGGCCAAGTATGCGCTGCGCCACCATCTGATCGATTGACGGCTGGCCTTCGGTTGCGCGGCCATATGCCAGGGAGACCGGGATGGCACGTCGATAAAGGCGGCTGAAGGGCCGGGACGGCGGCATCCCGGGCAGCAGGGGCGTCAAGGGGGCATGCGTGTAGGGAGATTGCCCACAAGAAGCGCACGCAATATTCGGATAGGCGAGTGCCGGGAATCCTTCTATCTTCGGGATGTGATTTCTGCACACCCAGAACTGCGTGTCTTATTCGCCGACGACGACCCCGGGGTGCGCAAGCGACTGGTGGAGATGGCATCGGAGATTCCCGGTATCGCGGCGACGGTTCAGGCACCCGACGGGGTGGAGGCACTCGAGCGGCTCGCCGAACATCGCGTGGATGTCGTCGTACTCGATTACTGGATGCCGCGGCTCAACGGTCTTGAAGCTCTCGTTAAAATTCGTGCGATGGGACATCGGGGTGCGGTGATTATCCTGACC
>JBJKQX010000357.1:0-3165 GCA_046704965.1 Binataceae bacterium (SeqCode) | reverse complement strand
AACTCGCACCGGTTCACATCTATATATACTGCGATCCTACCGCCTTTCGCGGTGCACAGGATCGACTCAAGAAACTGGTTGATGTCGGGGCGCTCAACGCGACGCACGGATGGAGCCACAAGTTCGTCGATGAGTTCGTATGGCCCAACATTTTGAAGCCCGCGTCCGAGAATCCTATGAACGCGACCCGGCCGGGCGGCGCTCCGCCGATCGCCGGCGTGGCTGCCGATGCGGGAATCGCGACGTGTCAGGCGATGCTGGCGGCGGTCGATGAAGGTTTGGGCGTATGCCTGTCAGCCTTCATGCCGGGACCGATCAAAGCCGCTATCAAACCACCCGACGAATGGGTGCCCCTGTGGGTCCTGCTGGTCGGATACCCGGCCGAGGGATGGGAAGCCGGCGGACAGCGCCCACGCCCTCCGATGGAGAACATCTATTTCGAGGGCGAGTACGGTAAGCCCTTCAAGGAAGATCCAAAAGTGACCGAGAAATTGAAAGCGGCCGGGATGATACAGAGTCCCGCACCATTGCCATGGCGCAAGGAAGAGATAAAGGCGCTCGCCCGGACCTTCGGACTGCCGGAGTGAGGGTGGGCTGGTTTTGAGCAGTGAGCAGCCCGTCGCTTAATGATGGGCTGCTCTCAACGGGGACAATCCAAGCTGAACGGGGAGAGGACAAACATGAGCAGCGATAACGAACGAGAAAAGATGTCCGAACTGGAACAGGTAGAAGAGGCGTGGAATTTTTCACTGTTCGACGCGATCATGAACCGGCGATCGCGCCGCTTCGGTCTCGGAATGGAAATTACCGAGGGGCCCAACAAGTTCAAGTCCCCAAACGACCCGATGCCGCTGGACGAAGTGGAAGAGGCGCTGCTAATCGGTGCGGGGACTGGTGTTACCGGACTTAACCTGGGCGACCTTCCCTGGGCTGCTCGCCCCGAGAATATCGAGGACGTTCAGACATGGTGCGGCGAAGGCAACACTCTCGTCGAGTATGCCGGAAGAAGCTGGCCGAGTGCCTGCGCTGCCCACGGAACCGAGTTGTTCTATACCAATGACGAGGGCGTCTATCTGCTCAAGCTGCGCGAGGCGCAGGCCAGCAAGATTCGCGAGTACGAGGGCAAGAGCGATCGCGACAAGCTGGTCGAGTTCGTGCGCGACAATCGCGTAAAGCTGTTTGACGGCCGACTCGACATCCCGCGCAACGCCGGATCTATCAGTTCCTTCAACCTTTGGAACATGAACAAGCCCGGAACCACGCTCTTCATGCCGGTTACCGACATCACCGAAGAATATATCAACATCATCATGCTCGACGCTGACTTCGGGCAATACATAGTGGATGACCGCAACGGCAACCGGCCCACCTGCGATGAGAAATGGATCAGGGAAGGATGGGTGGACACTCCCATTCCACTGACTATGCTCGAGACCACCTTGATGGCTGCTATAGGCGGTTCGGAGGGTGCCTTCATCGGGCATAATATCGCGCTCGCCCTGCAGGCGATGGGGCTCGGCGGATGGCTGTTCGGTGGCGCCACGGCGTTCGTGGTAATGGGTGGAACTCCTGCAGGCCAGGGCCTCGGATTCCACTTCGAATCCAATCCGAAGAACCCCGGAGCTTTTTCCGTGCCCGTGGGAATCGACGGCGGCTTCGAGAGCTATCGTCCGCCCTATTACAAGGATATGGATGCGGCGGTCGACGCTATTGTCGCGCGCAAATTCGGCCCCAAGGGTGAATTGAATCCGTTCTCGGGCAAGCAGGCGCCGTACAAGAACTCGGCGGATTTCCTGCGCCAGATCCCGCGCACGCCGGAGAAATCGATCCAGATCGCCAAGGAAACCTGCCGCTATATCTGGGAGAACTACGGCACTTTCCCGGCGGTCGTCCCCCCGATGGTGCTGCTCTATTACATTCAGGCCCAGCACTGCGAGCTGGAGTTTTATGACCAGTTCTATCCGAACGGTGCCTACCTGAAGACTCACAAGCATCACATGGATAAGTGGCACAAAAAATCAGGGTCGGCGCGAAAGGCTGCATGACGAAATCTCGCCTCGGACGGCGGACTATATACTATCTATCGATGCAGTATCGTACTGAGTTGATATACGCGGAATAGCAGTGAACGAAGGTACTATCCAGGAGATCATCGGCGGTGCGGCGGCCGAAAGCCGCACCGCCCTTTCGGAGATTGAATCAAAACAAATACTGGAGGCATTGGATATCAGCACCGCGATGCCGCATGCGGCGCGTTCCGCCGACGAGGCGGCAGCTTTCGCCTCTCAATGCGGATTTCCGGTGGTTCTCAAGGTGCTCTCGCCCGACGTTACGCACAAGAGCGACGTCGGTGGTGTCGCTCTTGGTATCGGGAGTGAGTCCGACGCTCGCGACGCCTTTGAGCGGATTCGCCAAAACCTGGCGGCGCGTGCTCCCAAGGCGCGATTCGAAGGAGTCGCGGTGCAGGCGATGGCGCGGCCGGGTCTGGAAGTTCTCGCAGGCATCACGCGCGATCCACAGTTTGGCCCGACGGTGATGGTGGGGATGGGCGGCGTGCTGGTCGAGGTACTCAAGGATACTGCAGTTCGTCTCGCCCCGGTCGGCGAGGCCGAGGCAGGCGCGATGCTGCGTGTACTGCGCGGCGCCGCGATGCTCAAGGGCGTACGCGGAACGGCACCTGTAGACGAATCCGCGCTTGCTTCGCTGCTGGTGAAAATATCGGACTTCGCCGCGCGCCATCCGGAAATAAGCGAGATGGACCTGAACCCGGTGGTCGTGTACCCCGACGGGCTTTGCGCACTCGACGCACGCATCCTGATCCGACAGGACGAGGCTGACGGGAAAATAGATCCGGAACTGCGCGAGCGGCGGCTGAAGAATCTGGCCCGCGCGTTAAAGCCACGCACCGTGGCCGTAATCGGCGATCGCGGGTTGCGCGAGTACATGTGGCTCCGCTCGCAGGACGATTTCAAAGGCAAGCTCTATTCGGTTCAGCCCGACCCGAGAGAGGCGGAAGGAATCAAGAAGCTCGGAATCCCCAACTTCAAGAGCGTCGTCGACGTTCCCGATCGCATTGACTATGCGATCGTGGGCGTATCGCGTCAGTTCGCGCCGCAGGTGCTCGCCGAATGCATCAAGGCCAGGGTCGCGGGCGTGGGATTCTTC
>JBJKQX010000356.1:0-2899 GCA_046704965.1 Binataceae bacterium (SeqCode) | reverse complement strand
CCCAGTCCGCCAATCTTGTTGAGGTTGGCAATGTCGGCGCCGATAAGCGTACCCATCACGCCGCTGATGATGCCGAGCCATACGAGCACCAGCCAGAAGGCAAGAATCCCGAACAGGATCAGTGCATAGAAGAATAGAAAAGGCCCGAACAGCATTCGACTATCATAGCAAGCCCGGACCTCGCGCACATCGGCGCGCCCATACAGGCTGCGAAACACCGCGCGAGACTCACGGCTTGGTGCGGCGTCTCTTGTTCCAATGCGCGCTTCGTATAAGATCGCGCGCAAATCCATGGACAACGCAAAACGCATCGAATTGCTCAACCTGCTCGCGCGCGAATCATATTTCGAGCGTTCGCTTACGCTCGCGTCGGGCCGATCGTCGAACTACTACGTCGACTGCAAGAAAACCCTCTATCTGCCGCTGGGAGCCTATCTGGCCGGCGAGCTGATACTCGAGCTTGTGATTGAGTCGCAGGTCGAACAACTGGGCGGGATGGCCGCCGGCGCGCTGCCCGTCACCGACGCAGTTATCGCGGCAGCCTATCATCACGGCGTCGAGTTGCGCGGCTTCTTCGTGCGCAAGGAAACCAAGGCGCACGGTCTGCAACAAATGGTCGAGGGCGCGTTCAAATCCGGACTTCGGACTGCGGTGATCGACGACACCATCACGACCGGAGGCTCCAGTCTTCAGGCCGTGAAGGCGATGCGCGAGGCGGGTGCGAAGATGACCCACGCGTTCGCGCTGGTCGAACGTGAGGAGGGCGCCGCGCAGGCGTTCGCGGACGCGGGCCTCGAATACCGGTACGTGTTCACCGCCGAGGAAATTCGCGCGGTGGCGAGTAACCCGCGCAAATAGGCGACACGTTTGAAGAGCAAACCTAACAGCTCCTCACTCGCATCGAACTCGTTTCGATCGGCTATCAGCGGCCATACCCGTATCACCGCCATCTTTGGCCATCCGGTCGAGCATTCACTGTCGCCCGCGATGCATAACGCGGCGTATGCGGCGCTCGGACTCGACGGCGCGTACGTGGCGTTTCACGTCACGCCCGACGGTCTTGCCGACGCGATTCGAGCGATTCCCGCACTCGGCATCCTCGGCGTCAACCTGACCGTTCCGCACAAGGAAGCGGCTGTTTCGTTGGTCTCCGCGCTCAGCGACGAGGCGAAGATTCTCGGTGCGGCAAACTGCCTCGTGAATCGGGACGGAAAACTTCTCGGCGATAACACCGACGCCCAGGGTCTCGAGGGAGACCTGAGAAGCCTTCGCGTCAGACTCGCGGACAAGAGCGCGATTATCATCGGCGCAGGAGGAGCCGCCGCGGCGGCGCTTCTGGCGTGCGCCCGGATGGAGGCAAGCGAGGTAATCCTGGTGAACCGGACACGTTCGCGCGCCGAAGCGCTCGCGGACCGCTTTCGCAGCGTCGAGGAAATCGAGATACCCGCGATTGCCGTGCGAGGGCTTGACGCATTGACCGACCCCGGGCTGGTTTCCGAGGTCTCGCTGGTCGTCAATGCCACTTCGATGGGCCTTACGACGGCGGAATTCGTCGAACTCGATTACGATTCGGCGCCTGACAGCTGTTTTTTCTACGACACTGTCTACTCGGCAAAACCGACTGCATTCCTGCAGCCGGCGATAGAACTGGATCGCCGGTGCGCCGACGGCGCCGGGATGCTGGTGAGGCAGGGCGAGTTGGCTTTTGAACTTTTCAACGGCAAGACGCCGCCGCGCGGTGTGATGCGACAGACGCTGATGGAGAGTCTGGGCCGCCGGGAAAGCCCATCGGCGGAAGAAAGCCGTTCTCGCCGCTCACCTACGTCGGGCTCGAAGGCGCAATAGCGGCGCGATGCCGGACTCTCTCCGGTGCCGCTACTTCGCAGCACCGGAGGTCCGCCACAGTTACTATTCGTCTTCGCCGGCCGCGTCTGACGACGCGACGCTCAAGTGGCCTGCACGGTTATCTTGCGCGGTTTCGCCGCCTCGGCCTTGGGCAGTTCGACTTCGAGGACGCCGTTTCGCATCCGAGCCTTGATCGCAGCCTCGTTCACGTCCTGGTTGAGTTCGAACTCGCGCACGTAATTGCCGACGTTGTATTCCGTGTAAAGCGGCGAGAGCTTGTCGTACATCCCGGGCGACACCGCCCCTGTTATACGAAGCGCATGGTCTCTGACGGTCACGTCAACGTCTTTCTCCGTCACGCCGGGCATGTCGGCCCACAGCACGATACGATCCGCGAATTCGCAGATGTCCACGTCGGGGATGAAGTAGCGTCCCGGCCGGGTCTTCTCCTGGCCCTGGACTTCCTGTTTTTCACGCTTTTCGCGTGTGACGATTTCTTTCTCTTCCATCGGAGAATCCTCCCGCGATGACAGGGTGAGTTGCGAGGCGCGCGCCCTCTCAGCTCACAGCCACGTTAATCTGGCGCGGCCTGGCGGCTTCCTGCTTCGGCACGCGCACGCTCAGGACGCCGGCTTCGTACTTGGCCGTGACCTTGGTCGTGTCGAGACCGTCGGGCAGTTGGACCGATCGGGAAAACCGCCCATAGGGGCGCTCAAGCCTGTGATAGCCTGCCTTTTCAGGCCCCCGGCTGCGCGGACGCTCGCCCGCGATGGTGAGAGTTCGCGCCTGCGCCGTCACCTGGATGGTCGATGGATCGAGACCTGGAACCTCGGCCATGATCACCAACCCGTCCGCATCTTCAAAAATGTTGAGCGGCGGGTAGGTGCCCGGTCCCGAGAGTCCGAGATTGTAAGCGGGGTTGTTCAGGAAACGTTCGAGCTCGCTCTGCAAGGTCAGCAGGCCGCCCGGTTCGAATTCTTCCATCAGATTCAGGAGAGCCATTCGCGATAACCTCCTTGATGAGAACTCGCTCCCTACGCTCAAAAAGTAATTA
>JBJKQX010000355.1:0-3098 GCA_046704965.1 Binataceae bacterium (SeqCode) | reverse complement strand
CGTAAGGACGAAGCGAAACGAGCGCTCGTCCGGCCATACGAACTCCTCCGTGCATCGGGCACTAATCGCGCGAGTCGCGGCACGAAGCTCCCCGGAAAAGAACAGGTCGGTTCCGGCACGATAATAGGAAATCGTCACGCCGTGCCGGAACCGACCTGTTCTTCTCCGGGAAACTTCGTGCCGCGACTCGCGCGATTTGCGCGCGATGCACCGATGAGTTCGTGTGGCCGGACGAGCGCTCGTTTCGCTTCGTCCTTACGCCGCGGTCGGTGGGTATGGACAGCAAGGGAATCCAGGACGAGGATCTCGAATTATCGCTGTACGAGGGCGAGGAGATTGACCTAGGACCTCTGATCTGCGAGCAGTTTTTGCTGTCACTACCAACGCGGCCGCTCTGTGCCGAGGACTGCCGCGGACTGTGCCCGCATTGCGGCGCTAATCTGAATCAGGCTGAATGTGGATGCACGGAGAACAGTTTTGATCAGAGGTTTGCGGTGCCGCGTTCGCTGAAACTCGGCCGCTCCTGAAAATCCATCAAACGGGAAACATTTTGTCATGCAGGTACCAAAAAGACGCACCTCGAAATCCAAGCGCAACAAGCGCCGTTCTCACGACGCGCTTCAGACGGTCAACCCTGGAACTTGCCCCCAGTGCGGTGAGCCCGCGATGCCTCATCGCGTGTGCGGCCATTGCGGCACTTATCGGGGGCGGCAGCTCGCCGAAACCGCGGAGTAGCGTCGCGCGGAGCGAAGCGTGAGAATCGCCCTCGACGCGATGGGTGGCGACCTCGCTCCCAAGGTGACCGTGGAAGGCGCGGTCCTGGCGGCGCGAGACTTCGGAGCCGAAGTGGTTCTCGTCGGCGTGCGTGAAACGCTCGAGCGGGAACTGGCTGCGCACGATACCACCGGGCTTTCGCTGAAAATCGAACACGCGCCAGAGATCGTCGCGATGGATGATCCGGCGCTTGAATCGGTCGTGACGAAGCCGAACTCGTCGATTCACGTCGGGCTTGAGATGGTCAAGCGCGGCGATGCGCACAGCTTTGTCAGTGCGGGCAATTCGGGCGCCGTGATGGCGGCGGCGATGGCGATCCTCGGCAATCTGGCGCACGTTGACCGTCCTGCCATTGCCTCGCTGGTGCCGGTGGCGGGCGGCCAGGCTCTGCTTGTCGACGCCGGCGCGAACCTCGACGTCAAGCCAATTAACCTCGCACAGTTCGCCGTGATGGGGAGCGTCTATTCCCGTCGGGTGCGGAATATCGCCCGACCGCGTATAGGAATTCTCTCCAACGGCGAGGAAAGCTCCAAGGGCACGGACCTGACGCGGACGGCCGCCGCGATGCTTCACGAGGCCGCCGACGACATCAACTATATCGGCTACGTCGAAGGCCGCGATATCAACCGCGGCGTGTCCGACGTCGTGGTGACCGACGGCTTCACCGGCAATGTCGCGCTCAAGTCGATGGAAGGGTTTGCTTCCTTCCTGCTCGGCAACCTTCGCGAGGTGTTCGGCGCAAACTTGCGCGGGCGGCTCGCCTACCTGCTCATCCGAAAGAATCTGAAGGCCCTGCGCGAGCGGCTTGATCCGCATGAGTACGGCGGAGCGCCGCTGCTCGGCGTGAATGGCGTCGCTATAATCGCTCACGGGTCCTCGAACTCGCATGCTGTCCGCAATGCTATCCGCGCCGCTGGTAACGAAGCGCTGGTTCGGCAGGTGAATACCGAGATCGTGGAGATTCTTGGTCGGCACGAATTCGCGACTGCGGCAAAGCCCAGCGGCAAAGGCTTCAAAAAGCTGTTGGCGCGAATGCGTGAGCGATTGCATCGCAACAAGGAAGAGGAAACGGAGCATGTGGGTGCGGAAGATCACGAAGCGCAACCTTATGGTCCGCAGGCGCCTGCAAGGGAAGCGAAAGCACCCAAGTCGGGAGCCACGTCTTCGTTGAAGCCGCCCTCGTCCAACGGCGCTGGTTCGGAGCCCTCGTCCACTTCACCGACGCCGCATAGCGATGCGTCGCGCGAGGATGTGCTCAACCACAAGGGACCGGATTCACCAGAGCGCTCCGGGGCGGCGGCTGACGGAAAACATCCTTCCGAGAGCGAACACCCTGAGGAAAAAAGTTCCTGACAAACTGGAGAGAGTCTTGAGATGAAACTTGCCTTTCTGTTCCCCGGGCAGGGATCACAGCGTGTGGGGATGGGAGCGGAGTTGGCGCAGAATTTCCCGGTCGCCAACGAAACTTTCAAGGAGGCCGACGACGCACTCGGATTTGCGCTGTCGCGTCTGTGTTTCGAGGGACCGGAGGAGCAGCTCAAGCTCACGGTCAACACGCAGCCTGCGATGGTGGCCGTTGAGATAGCGGCGCTGAGAGTTTTCGAATCGGAATACGGGCTTAAACCTGTCGTTGCCGCGGGTCACAGCCTGGGAGAATACAGTGCGCTGGTTGCAGCCGGAGCGCTCGGCTTCGCGGATGCGGTTCGGGCCGTCCGGGAGCGCGGACGCCTGATGCAGGAAGCCTGTCCCGAAGGGCAGGGCGCGATGGCGGCTCTGATCGGGCTTGAACTCGAAACGGTAGAGGAAATCTGCGCCAAGCTTTCGTCGGACGGCGAAATCGTGGTGCCGGCGAATCTCAACGCACCCGGACAGATAGTGGTTGCCGGGCACGCCGGGTCGGTCAGACGCGCGATTGAGACGGCCAAGGAGCGGGGCGCCACGATGTCGGTTGAGTTGAAGGTCAGCGCACCGTTTCATTGTCCGCTGATGGCTCCCGCTCGCGAAGGCATGTCGCCAGTGCTCGGCGCTCTCAAGGTATCGCCGTTCACGTTTCCGGTGGTGTCAAACGTTACGGCCGAACCCAACACCGATCCTGAGCGCGTGGTGCCTCTTCTGCTGGAGCAGATTACCGCTCCCGTCAGATGGCGCGAGTCGATGGAGCAGCTGGGACGCGGCGGGGCGACCGGCGCGATCGAATTCGGATGCGGCCGTGTTTTGGCCGGATTGATGCGGCGAATCAACCGCAAGTTGCGGGTGCAGCCGCTTGAGGACATGGTTTCGCTGAAGGCGATCGGTGAGGCGATCGCAGAAGCGAAGGCCTGACA
>JBJKQX010000354.1:0-3215 GCA_046704965.1 Binataceae bacterium (SeqCode) | reverse complement strand
TCAGTGCCGCGAGGCGATCTTGAAGATCGTACAGGGAGGGGCGAAGCGCCTGGTAGTTGCGCAACGTCAGAGCCGATCCGACCGCAGAGTGCTCGCTCAGATGTCGAACGAACTCGTCCCATCCGCGAGGATCCTTGTTCTGTAGCTGAACCCGAGTCGGGCCAAGTCCGATCTCGCGTGCGACCTTCTCGGACCCATGCTTCAGAAAGCGTTCGGAAGCCGCATCGCACTGACGCTTGAAGCTTTCACGTTCGCCATGAGGGGCGCCCGACCCGCATCCGGCTACTACCAGCGCGCTGGGCATCTCGGGATGGCGCATCGCGAAATGGAGCGCGGCGAAAGCTCCCATGCTCAGTCCCACGACGTGAGCCTTAGCGATCCCGAGATGACGCAGCACGGCGGCGACGTCGTCCGCTGCCTGCTCCTGACCGTAGCTGGCGTCGTCTTCGGGCACGTCGGAGGGCGGGTAACCGCGAGCGTTGAAAGTTATGCATCGGTATTGTCGTGAAAACCGGCGCACCTGATTCTCCCACGCCCGAAAGTCACCGCCGAATTCATGAACAAAGATGATCGGAAAACCGTTGCCGGTTTCTTCGAAATAGAGTCTTGCTCCCGTCGCCTGAGCGTAGGGCATCGCTTCCTCCGCGTGACTAATTTCAAATTATCTCGTCGCCGTTTTCAGTTCGCGCACAATGGCGCCGTCCGAGATGGGGCGGCGAACCGTCCGCGCGAGGCTTGCTGGAAGCGCCTTATCGGCCCGATGAACGACGCTCGCGCTGCATCTCACGAAACCTGCGATTGAAGTTGGGCTGCCCGGTGGCAGCAGTGACACCACCGTCGATAACCAGATTGATGCCGGTTATGTAAGAAGCATCCTCGGAAGCGAGGAACGCGATCGCTCCGGCGATTTCGTGCGGCTCCGCCATGCGTCCCATCGGAATCAACTTTCGATACTCCTCCTGAAAGCCGGCGTCTTCCGAAAGCACCCGCGTAAGCGGCGTTTTGACCCCGCCCGGATTAACAGCGTTAACCCGGACGCCGTCGGGGGCATGATCGATCGCCAAGTTGCGGGTCAGGTTTGCGACCGCGCCTTTCGCCGTGTTGTAAGCGACCAGTCCATAGTCGCCAAACAGGCCCGATATCGAGCAGGTGTTGACGATCGATCCTTTGGTTCTGACGAGATGAGGGATTGCGGCGCGTGACGCGTAGAATATTGCGTCAAGGTCAACCGCCATCACTTTGCGCCACTGTTCGTTGGTTAGTTCGGTCACGTGACCGAACTGCGAAATGCCGGCATTGTTGACCAGAACGTCAAGCCGCCCAAGGCGCGAGACGGCCGTGGCGATAAATTGTTCGATCTGCGCGGATTCGCTGACGTCCAACGCCTGTCGTACGATTTCCTGGCCCTCGTGGCTGATTGTTTTAACCAATTGGTCGAGACCGTCGCCGTTCAGATCGCAAAGAGCCAGATGCGCTCCTTCGTCGGCGAACCGTCGAGCGGTCGCGGCACCTATCCCCGAGGCCGCTCCGGTTATCATCACGACCTTGTCCGCGAATCTTTTCATCTCAATCTCCATTGTCTTTCCGAACCGGAGCAAGCCGTTCCCGCCCGGTATGCCTGCGAAAACGGCTGCCTGGTACCCCGATCCTCAAGCCTGCATGTGATGCCAGGTTCGGACCGAACCAGTTCGCGCCGTCGGCAGGTTGCGCGGCCGCGCCGCTTTCTTCTTTTGCCCGTATACTCTGCATACGCGGTCTGCGCCAAGTGCGGACTCGGAAAGTCCCGTTAAGTCTCACGAAAAGGATTTGGTGGGAATCCCGGTCGAGGCCGGAATTGACTTTGACCATCCATGGCGATAGACGCCCGAAAGGGTTCGCGTCAGTCTATGCGCACGGTTCGGGGGTGTGGTTTCGCCGAAGGTTCGACGGAGCCCGCGCGGCTGGTTCATGGCGGGCACAGAGCCGGACGCGTCACGCGGCTTTCCTTTGGGAAGGATCCGCGCACGAATGTGATTTTCCGATGTGAGCGATCGACGCTCGCCTGATCAATGAGGAAAACAACCGTGGAAGTGAAGGAACTCGGACATATAGCGCTCTATGTCAAGGATATTGCGGTATCCCGCCGTTTTTATCGTGACGTACTCGGATGGAAGGAAGTCGGAGCCTCCGGTGAAACGGCTGCGGTCTTCTCTTCCGGACGCACCCACCATGAGCTGTTGCTTCTAAAGGCAGGGACAAACGCTGCGCCGACTCCTGGCAAGCCGCGGGTCGGGCTGTATCACTTCGGACTCAAGATCGGAGAAACCGACGATGAGTTGCACGCCGCGGTCGCATTGCTCCGCGAAAACGACGTACCCATCGTTGGTATGTCGGATCACGGCGTCACTCATAGTGTGTATCTTCTCGATCCGGACGGAAACGAAATCGAGATTTACATCGACGTGCAGCCCGAGGTGTGGAGAGACAATCCGCTTGGAACGTCCATGTACACGCGCCCTCTGCGTTTATAACGGAAGCGACGGCACCGAATAGATGTCGAACGTGAATGGCAGCGAAATGCGCTTGGTTGGCGGACTGAGCAAAGAACTGTTCAAACGAGAACAAACAGAAATCAGGATTTGAGAATGGAGCTTTCGGATCAATATGTCGGCTATCGCGTTTGAACTTCCGAAGGAGATACAAGAGGCTCGTGACGGCTTGGTCGCGTTTGCGCGCGCAGAGGTGATGCCTCGTCATGAGAAGCATCGCGCGCTGCTCGATGATCCGCGCAAAGTTTTCCGCGAAGACGGGCGCTTCTCGGACGAAGTTATCGCGCTCATCGGCGAGGTGCGCCGCGCCGCTGCCAAAGCCGGGTTTTACAATATGTGCGTGCCTGAGGGGCTCGGCGGAGGTGGCCTTGGTCACTTGGCCTACTACGTCGGATGGGAAGAGTTGTTCCGTCTTTGCGGTCCGCACAACTGGCTAATGCTCTATGTAATCAGCCATTGGGCATTTGGTCCGAGCCGCCTCCTCGAACGCGTCACCGATGAAGCGCGCGAACGCATCCTCGGGCCGATGATGGCGGGAGAGACGTCGATGTGCTTCGGTTTGTCGGAGCCGGGCGCTGGTTCCGACGCCGCAGCGATCGCCACACGGGCGGTGCCGGACGGCGATAGCTGGCGCATCTCGGGGCGGAAAATCTGGACCACCAACGCTCCCATCGCGGATTACTGTAT
>JBJKQX010000353.1:0-12304 GCA_046704965.1 Binataceae bacterium (SeqCode) | reverse complement strand
TCGATAACCGTGCTCATCTCGGACTTCTTCCTGACCAAGCTTTTCATGGAGTTCTGATGGAGACGAACCATCGCCGCCCCTTCATCACGATTCGCGCGCTGGAGAAGAGCTTCGGACCCAAGCACGTCTTGCGTGGGGTCGATCTTGATGTATTCGAGGGCGAAACGATGGTGGTGCTGGGCGGAAGCGGCGAAGGCAAGAGCGTGCTGCTGCGCCATATCAACGGGCTCGAACGGCCCGACAAGGGCGAGGTCGTGGTTGACGACCAGCGGCTTAATGATCTGAGCGAGGACCAGTTGGGCGACGTGCGCACGAAGGTTTCGATGGTGTTTCAGGGCGGCGCGCTGTTCGACTCGCTGAGCGTGTTCGACAACGTGGCCTACCCGCTTCGGGAGCACGGATGGAAGTCGGAGCCCGAGGTTCGCGACCGGGTGCATCAGGTGCTTGCGATGGTCGAACTGGAGGGAGTGGACAGTCTGCGCCCCGCCGAGCTTTCGGGCGGGATGAAGAAGCGGGTGGCGCTCGCGCGCGCCCTGGCGCTGGAACCCAAGGCTGTGCTTTACGACGAGCCCACGACGGGGCTCGACCCGATGGTGACGCACAAGATCAACCTGATGATTCGAGGCCTGCAGTCGCGTCTCGGATTCACTTCGGTGGTCGTGACGCACGATCTGAGGAGCGCTTTCATGGTTGGCGACAGGTTCGCCCTTCTCGACGGCGGACGTATCCGTTTCAGCGGAACTGCCGACGAAGTCCGCGCCACCAGTGACGAACTGATGCGCGAGTTCGTGACGACCGCGCTCTAGAAAAACTCAGGAGAGTCGGCTGTGGCGAGAAAAAGTATTGTGACGTTTCGGGTCGGACTGATGATCGCGGTCGCCCTCGCACTTCTCTGCTTCGCGATTTTCTCCATCGGTCACGGCTCGCGCCTGTTCAAGCGCACCGACAATCTCGAGGCGCACTTTCAAAGTATCAACGGCCTCCAAACCGGTGCGCCGGTTACGCTTGCCGGCATGAATATCGGCGCGGTTGACGCGATCCGTTTTCCGCGTGACCCAAGGGCCGATTACGTAATAGTCAGGATGTGGGTTGACCAGGACGCACTCGCGCGAATCCACGCCGACTCGGTCGCGCACATCAGCACCATGGGACTGCTCGGCGACAAGTACGTGGCCATCAGTGCGGGCACTCCCGGCGCGCCGCTGGTCAGGCCGGGCGCGGTAATTCCTTCGCGAAATCCGATCGATTACGCCACGTTGCTGCAGAAGAAGGGAACCGGCGACCTTATCGCCAACACAATTGCCATCTCCGATTCGCTTCGCCAACTGCTCGCCTCGGTCGAGCACGGCAACGGATTGCTTAGCCAGTTGATCAAGGGAGAACCGGGCATTCCGCGCGGGAAGCAGCTTACGCTCGCGTCGATTCAGCAGACGATGGTAAACATGAATCGGCTCACGTCGCAGCTGAACACCACGCTCACGCGCATCAACCGCGGACAGGGCCTTGCGGGCGCGTTTTTCAGCGGGCGCTTCAACGGCGACCGGATGCTGCGCGATATGACGCGGGCGGCGCGCTCGATGCGGGTGACGTCGCGCAAAATGAACCAGCTTATCGATCGCTTCAACAACGCGCAGGGCGTGGTCCCGCAGCTCATCTACAACCGCGCCTACGCGAATCGCGTGATGGCCAACATGGCCGAGGCCTCGGAGTCGCTCAAAGAGATTCTGCGCAAGATAAACACCGGACAGGGAAGCGTCGGGCTCGCGGTCAATGATCCGACGCTCTATCACAACGCGACCAAGGCGCTGTCGGGAAGCGCGGGATGGGGTATCGGCCTGATGAATGCGCTCTACGGGCTTACGCATCCGTTCTACAATCCGGCCAACGAGCCGTCACTGACCCAATCGGTCGGCACCGAGTCTCACGCCACGTCGGCACCGGCCTCGTCGACCTCGACGTCGAAAAAATCGGCACCATCAGCCCCGTGATCTAGACAGGGACGCGCGACATGTGTCGTTGACCGGTCGATAATCGCGGGCGCACCTGCTGTCGTCAGGCGATTATCATCCAGGACCAAGACGTGCGGTCGCGAAGCATGCGTGCCGTCGGGTGTTAGCGTGTTTGATGAATTTGATGGGGCGTGGTGGCCCGAAAGCCACCACACCCCCTGCTCTGCGCGATCCAAATCCGGCTCCGGACGCCGGCAAAAAAATTGCGATTCCCCCAAAAGAAAGGACTCGCGCATCGCTGAACCACAAACACACGCTACATGTGAGCGGCACCGTTGGTCTCTTCTCCGTTCGACAGGCCGGGAGCAACGATAAGCTCTTCGTGCCCGGGAAGCCGCTCGGGAAGTTCTCCGACATACTCGGGAAAGCGAATCCGCCGATGTCTGTCGTAGGTTTCGAAACCTGTCGCCCACACGCGCTCGATAAAGGCGCGCAGATGGTCGCCTTCGGAGACCATCGCACGGCAGTGGATCTTTCCGCCGTCAAGCGTTCGCGCGTAAGGCCATTCGACCGCCTCGCCCTTGGGAAGCAGCTCGCGATAAAAAATCGAGAGGTCCCACGGTTTGACAATCGCGTAACCCAATCCGCACTTGGCCTGAAGCAGTCCGAGCATGATTATCAGTCCGCGCAGGGTCAGCGTTCCGCCGTGCTTGGTGAGCGACCACATCTCACCGACTTCGTACACGTCCTCGGGCGGATAGTAACTGAAGTCGGGTTGAGGATGGCTCTGCGGGAAGGTCGCCAGACTATGCATCGTGCAACCCGCCAGCATCTTTTCCGGATCGGGACCCGCGTCGTCGAACAACGCCAGCATCGAGGCGAACTGAAGATGGATCTCGCCGACTTTTGATCTTGGTGTTTCGCTGAATCCTCCATTGGCAAGGGCTCGCGCCCGTGTCATCCGCTCGAGGAACATCCGTCGCTCGGGCTCTATTGTGAGCATTCGCAGCTCCATATCTATAACCTCCTTAAATAGGCATTGAAGACCCTAATTAGGCCTTCGTTTTTCCATAACTTCAAAATCCCCCTTCACAGGCCGCCGCTTGGCGCGGCAGGTTGTTTACTCAGGAACCGTGTCGTATCGGTGTGGCAAAGGGAGCGACAGACGAAAAGGACGAAGGCTCCCCTTTGACCTTCGCCCTGCGTCGGTTAACCCTGAGTGTGGTTGTGGCACCAGCGCCTCCATGAACGGCGCGCTCAAACAGTGAAGCCGCGATGCCGGCGGCCGCTGGTGTCGTCCTCCGGGCAAGCCGAATCTCATTCGGTTGCGGCGTCAACCGAAAAAATGTGTGTTAACTGCGTGGTCGAGTAACATAGTCTGTCAGTTTACGCAAATGAAAGCTTAACATAGCCCAAACAAATCGTTTGCGAACCAACACAGAGCGGTGGTAGATTGACTGTCTGTCAGCGTCTGAAAATGAGTGAAGAATCGTTCAAAGGTCGTTTAGCAATAAATTCCATCGTGGAACGTATCCTCAAAAAAGCGCAGCCGAGTGCGGCGGAGTTGGCGGCCCTGAAAAGGCCGATGAGGGACATCGAGCAGCTAATGCGACGCGATTACGTTCGGGCTCTACGGAAACGACTTGGATATCGGGAATTACTGCGGATAGTCTCGGCGGCTAATGATCTGTGGCCGGGTCTGAACCGGGAAAAGCTGATGTGGAAACGCAGGCAGTTGACAGAGTTTTCCGAGCAGCTTTCCGTGCACTTGTCAGCTCGCCCGCATCGCAAACCCGAGGGCATGGCGCTTCGGGGCTTTTACGTTAACAAGGCGGAGTCGACGCTCAAGCGACCGCTGATATACGTGAACACAGCGCATCATCCGGCTGCAGTGGCTGCGACCTTTTGCCACGAAGTGGGCCATCATCTGGCCACAGACAGGCTGCCCGCCGAGCAAGAGCGTTCGGTCAATTTCTTTTTCGATGCCGCTTACGCGAAGCATATCGACGATCCGGTCGAGTTGTCGGCGGATGTATTGGTAAGTCTGGCGGCTTATCCGGAGCCGGTTGCGCGACGGATATTCAGCAAATCGTGGAGCGGCGGCCTGGTCGCTCGCGCCCAGCATCTTACGGCCGAGACGGTGGAGGATATCTGCCGTCATCTGAAACAGGGTTATCGCGTGGATTTTACGCGTTCGGGGCAACCGCGCCGCGACCTCACCTACCTCGCCGGCATGGTTCATTTCGCTAAACTAAGGTGGGCATTACTGGCCGAATACGATCTATGAAAAAGAAAACTCTGGGCGAAGTGCTGAAAGAGCGGCGCGAAGGCATGGGTCTTACCCAGCGCGAACTCGCCGCAAAACTGGGGGTCAAGGCGAGCCACGTAGCTTACCTGGAGAACGGGCGCAGACGTCCCTCGCTTTCGTTGCTGAGTCGTCTCGCCAACGTGCTCGATCTGGAAAAGGAACCCCTTTTCCTGTTGGCGCATCCCGAAGCCAAGGCGTTGCTTTGCAGCCATCGTAAGGCCGAGCCGAAAGAGCGTCTGGACAACGCGTGGCGCAAATTCACCGCCGACCGCGCGCTGCTAAACCGTCACAAGGTGACCGCACGCGAACTACGGGTGCTGAAGCAGGTAAATATGCTCGGGCGCGTTTCATCGCCCCGCCAGTTCCTGTTTATCCTCAACTCGATACGCCAAGCGGTCGAGGAAGAGGATTCCTTCTAACCGCGATTGTTTGACGGTTGCGGCACCGGTGCGAGTGAGTTTCGGGCGTCCCGGCCGCCGCGACCACCGGAGTATCCTAACGGGCGGCCGCGGCCCATCGACTTCTTGCGAACTGCGGCGATGCGGGGATACGCGATGTGATATCGGGTTTTCCCGTCGAGCCATTCATCTCACTTTGACGCGAGCGGCGCCGACCGCCCTCGACGTCAGGACCGACGCTACCTCTGACAGCGCCCGGCCAACGCGGCTGACGCTTCGCGGGTCTGCGTGCTCCGCCCTGTCGCCCATCCCTGGTCGGATTTCGCACGGGCGACGGCGCACCCGGGTTCCAAAGCGTCTTGAGCGAAAGGCGCGTCTGGTCTACCTTACTCCACGTGGGGGAGTGTACGCGTGGCGAAGTTCGACATCGATCTCAAAGCGGGGTTTTTGCAGAGCCTGAAGCGGGAAGTTCTCGCGACCCTCACTCCTGAAGAGAAGGCGGTCATCGAGGTTTCCACAGGAGAGTTGGGCAACAAGCCCGACGCGGTCAAACTTGGCTGGCTCAAGATGAGAACCAAGGAAACTTGGACCAAACAGCGATACCTGAGAGTGCTCGACCGCACCGCGAACAAACTGCGCGAGGCGGTCGCCGCGGAAGCCGCGAAGAAAAAGAAACCGGCTAACTAGCCGGTCCGCTTGCAAACCAGTCTTAACTCCGTCGCGAGGTCGGTTGAGCCTATCGTTGCGCGAAAACGCACGATCCGGCGGCGTATCGCAAAGCGCAGCTACGCTCCTTAGGATGCGCGCGCGGCTATCGCTCGATACGTGCCACTCGACGCTTGCCGACTTCGATGACCTTGTGCTCACCGGGCACGAAGCGAAACTGCACATCGGTCAGGACCCGTCCATCCACTCTCACGGCGCCCTGCCCTATCAGCCGGCGGGCTTCGCTGGTCGAGGGGACAAAACGGAGCTGTTTCATCAACTCGCACACCCAGATGTCTTCGGCCAGGCGATAGACGGGCGCGTTTTCAGGAATCTGGTGACGCTGAAACTTGGTTTCGAAGTAATCGCGTGCGGCGCGTGCGGCGCCGGGGTCGTGATATTCCTCGACCATAAGGGTGGCAAGGCGCTTCTTGGCTTCCATCGGATGAACGGCGCCCGATTCGATAGCATTTATCTCGGATTCAGGGACATCCGTCAGAAGCCGGTAGTAACGAAGCATCATGGGGTCCGACAGCGACATAAGCTTGCCGAACATCTCCTCGGGACGTTCGGTGATGCCGACCGCGTTGCCGAGCGATTTCGACATTTTGCGCACGCCGTCGAGGCCCTCGATCAGCGGCATCGTGACGACCAGTTGCGGCGGTTGATTGAACGCGCGCTGTAACTCGCGTCCGACCAGCATGTTGAATTTCTGGTCGGTGCCTCCGATCTCGATATCGGCCTGAAGGGCGACCGAATCGTAACCCTGGATGAGCGGATAGAGCAGTTCGTGCAGGAACAGCGGCTCCTGACGTTCGAGCCGCTTCTCGAAGTCGTCGCGCTCGAGCATCCGGGCCACGCTCAACCGTGCTGCCACCTCGATCAGACGGCGCACGCCCATCTCATCCATCCATTCGCTGTTGAAACGGACCTCGGTGCGCTCCGGGTCGAGAATCTTGAACGCCTGCCCGCGATAAGTCGCCGCGTTCGTGGCAATCTGTTCGCGGGAGAGCGGTTTTCTCGTTTCGGAGCGGCCGGTGGGATCCCCGATCATCGCGGTAAAGTCGCCCACCAGGAAGATCACCGTATGGCCCTCGCGCTGAAAATCGCGCAGCTTCTTGAGCGTAACGGTATGTCCCAGATGCAGGTCCGGGGCGGTGGGATCCATCCCGAGTTTGATCCTGAGCGGCCTGCCAAGACGGAGCTTGTCCGCAAGTTCGCCCGCTGAAATCACTTCGACGGCACCTCGACTCAGCGCCTCGGCCCTTTCCTTTGCTTCATCCTGATTCACGGCACTATTCACCCTGCTATCAACGCATGGGCGAACGTCCAGCCTACCGGAAACAGGCCGGGGTGCGAAGCGCGGCGTCCGTATCGAAGTGATTCAGATCATGTGCGACCGCTTGAGTTTTTTCTCGACGACGCCGAGCGCACGCTGTTTGAAGCGGCTTACCATCCGAGGCGTCCACTGGTCCTTCGGGAAGCGGCGGCGGGCTTCCTTGAACAAATCCGCCACTTTTCTTTGCGGCGCTCCGAAGCAAGCTGGTCCGTATAGTTCCTTGAGCAGCCAAAACTCCACTTCGTTCAGATCTTCAAAGCAGGAATCGACGGCGATCAAGTCGCCAATGACGTTCGGCCCTGGCGGGCAGCCGGTTGCGGACTGTTTACGTGAAAATAATCCCGGTGTCGGTTGGTCGCACAGAAGCTCGCTTGCGCGGAAATAAAACCGCAACGCCGCTTCCGGCGAGCGGAACCGTGCCCTCGTCTCTTCGGCCATGATGGCCCCCCTTCGCTGAAAAACGGTCGTATGAAATGCGGCGGACACGGACCGATTTCGCGTCACGACGCACGCAGCCGGGCTGTTAACGATTCCCCACAACCCGCCTGCAACAGACGACGTCGCTCTACATATGTCTACCGTCACCCAGACTGGATACCAACAGGGTGTTTGTACACCATATCAATCAGTTTGGTTGCTATGGCTACTTCGTGTTTAACTGCACGCGCGCTGGTTGAATCGGTTCATCGCACGCTCCAGACCATCAGCGATAATCGTCCCGACTGCGTCACACGCCCGCTCGATTGTGTCTTCGAGCGATTCGAGCTCCCTGGTTCCCATCGGCGTCAGCACGTGATCCTTGCTGTCGCTCTCGGGCCGGGGGCGACCGATTCCAACGCGCACACGGATGAAGCCCGTAGTGCCAAGCGCCTGAGCTATCGAACGAACTCCACGGTTGCCGGCGTCGCCTCCGCCCTGCTTCAGACGCAGGCGGCCGGTCTCCAGGTCGAGGTCGTCATGAACCACTATCAGCCGCGAGGGTTCAACCTTGAAGTAGCCGAGAATCGCGGAGACGCACTCGCCGCTCAGGTTGTAATAGGTTTGAGGTTTGACGAGCAGCGCCTGTTCGCCGGCGACATACGCTTCGGCGACCAATCCCTTGAATTTGCGCGACTTGAGTTCGACGCCGGCGCGCTGGGCGAGTTCCTCAAGCACGAAGAATCCCACGTTATGGCGCGAGCGCGCGTATTGGCCGCCCGGGTTTCCAAGTCCCGCGATCACCCATCGCGTGCGCGCCCGGGGCTCCGCCGCGGACGGTTCGCGGCCGGGAGCGGAACGCAACTTTTCGAACAGATGCTTCAGGCGACCCATCGCTATCCGGTGGCGCTCATCCGCGAGGTCCTGGCGGCGATTCGAGACAGGCTTCAATCGCATTGACCAGGAGCTTCATTTCCTGCGGCGTACCGATCGAAATCCTGAGCGCGTCGCGAAGCAGCGGGGTCGCAAAATGCCGGACGAGAACACCGTGGTGGCGCATCTCGCGGACGAGCGGACCCAGGTCGCGTCCTGGTATCCGGGCCAGCACGAAGTTCGCGTCGGAATGCGGCACCTCGAACCCCATGCTGCGAAGTTTCACGGTCACTTGCTCGCGGCTGCGCTTGACCTTCTCCACGTTGCGACGCATCCACTCGACGTCGCGCAGGGCTTCGGCGCCGGCGGCAAGCGCCAGCCGGTTCAGGTTGTACGAATCCTTTACCTTGAACAGGCTCTCGATCACTTCCGGGCGCGCGAAGCATAGTCCAAGCCGCATCCCGGCAAGCGAGAACGACTTCGAGAGCGAGCGCAAGACGACGACGTTCGGATGGCGCCGGATGAGGCGAAGCGCGCTCTCGGGGGCGAAGTCGACGTAGGCTTCGTCGATGACGACAAGCCGTCCGCTCAGCTGTTTTGCGAGGGCGGCGAGTTTTCGCACCGGCGTGAAAATGCCGGTCGGCGAATTGGGATTGCAGATGAGCGTCAGTTTGGCGCGGGCACGGCCGAGCTTCTCAAGCGGCATCGAGAAGTCCTTCTCCAGCGGCACGCGCACGACCCTGGCCTCCTGAATGGCGGCCAGCGTCTCGTACAGCGAGTAGGTCGGAACCGGAAACGCAACCCGCTCGCCCCTGCCCAGCACGGCGCGGAAGATCATCGCGAGCAATTCGTCCGAGCCGTTGCCGGCAAGAATCATCTCGCGCGGGATCTCATAGAGCTTCGACGCAGTATCGACGAACTCATCGGCCCTGGGTGCGGGATAAAACCTGAGCGTGGCGCCGGCGGCCTTGGTTATCGCCTTGCGCACGCGTGGCGAAGGCGGATAAGGATTCTCGTTGGTGTTAAGTTTTACAAGGCGCTGACCCGGCTTTGGCTGCTCGCCGGGCTGATACGCTGCCATCTTTTTTATTGCGGCTCTGAACACTGCTCTCCGTCTCACCTGCCGTAACCCGTCATCCTGCTCTCAAAGCCCCGCTGCCCGTTTCCTTGCGTTAGCATTCCAACGGTTCGGGCGTCGCGAAACTACTCGGGTCACGCGATCCGGAAATTGCGCGACCGTCGCGAGCGTAGCGACCATCCGAATTTCCGACTGGCCCGACTTGATGATGTGGTCCGTGCCGTCAGCTTTTCCTGCCCGACCTCAAAGCGGTCGATTCCAATACCCACTCCAGGTACGCATCCGAGCCGCCCACGACCGGAAGAGCTATTACCTCGGGCACCTCGTAGCTGTGAAGCTCCCGCACCCGCCTCTCGAGTTTCGCGACCAGTCGCGCACGGGTCTTTATCAACATCAGGTACTCGGTCTCATCCTCGACCGCTTCCTTCCAGCGATAGATCGAGCGCACCGGACCGACGATATTGACACACGCCGCAAGGCGTTCGGCTACCAGCGCCTGCCCGATTGACGCCGCCTGTTTTTCGCCCGGCGCGGTAACCATCACCAGCCGCACCGAGCCGGAAGTCGTCCTGGTCATTTCTTCATCGCCTCGCGCAAGCCCGACCGGCCTAATCTAGCGGGCGCGGCTGAAGACTTGAAGCGGTTACTTGATGGTGTTGGGAGCAAGGATGTTGATCGGCAGACCAAGGGTCCGCTTGACCAGTTCCTCGACCGACCTGATCGGAGCCGGGGTGACACTCGGATCCGATACCGGCCCAGAGGCGCGAAAGTATGCCGCCAGCAGGCCCTTGGTGCCACCCGCGACGTTCTTTCCAATCAAGGGGATGTTGCTCAGGATCCAGTTCACGGTCTTGAACGGCAGCATTCCTATCACCATGTTCATGTGCGAGTTGGCGACGTTGACGCTGCCGCTCGCCACGATATCAATGACGGGACCATGGAGGCGCAAATCATCGGTGTAGAAGACGCCCTGCTTGCCTTTGAAGTCGGCGGTAACAGTCTCGAATGGAAGTCCGACCTCGAGAGGGTTGGGAACATTGGCGGTGAGCCAGTTCTTGAGATTGATAAGACCGAGCAGTCGCGACAGCAGGGTGAAGCGATTCAACTTCCCGTTGCTGATTCGTATTGAGGCTGAACCGGCGAGAGTGTCAAAGAAATCGCCGTTGGTATCGGCCCAGAGATCGGCGTCAACCTTGGCGCGACCGATCAGAGGCGACTGGGAGTGTTTGCCGGACAGCTCGAACAGCGGGCCGACCTCCATTCCGCGCACCATGCCGACCATGCGAATCCAGTCGTCCTTGGCGCGTCCCGTGATGTCGAGATGGATTTGGCCCTTCATGCTGCTGGCGGAGAAGTTGTAGACGTGCCAGTTACCCGCGGCGTAGGTGAAGTCGCCTTTCATGTTCGAAAGCGGCAGCTTGCCGAACATCGCGCTCGCCGCTTCGACCCGTCCGCTTGCGGGAATCTTCATTTTGTAGACGGTGGTCGGCGGCTCCCACGGCATACGGAAGAAACTGAACACGCGAAAGTCGAGTTTGCGGGCGACGGCGTTGATCTTGAGCTTGGGACGACGCCAGTCGGCCACCGAGACCTGAAGATTCAGGGGTTGTCCCTGCAGGGTCGAGTCGGGAATCGAAAGGGCCAAGCTGCGGCCGCGCAGCGTGACGACCGCCACGCGGTCGATGACCGGTTCGCGCAGAAAGCCGAAGTCCACCTGGCCTGGTCCAAGCGTGAATTTGCCGTTCATCGTTACCGACGCGCCGGGCTTACGCGTCACGACAACCCGCCCGCCGAACAACCCCTTGGCACCGAGGTCGCCGGGAGCAACCGCAAGCGCAAGCCACTCGTGGACGGGAAGCTGATGAACAGCAACCGTGACGCCGCGGGTTGCGAGTTGGCTGCCAACGAATCGAAGCTGGCCGTTGACGTCGATCTCGCCACCGTCCGTTTGCGCGACGATCTTATGCAGGCCGATTCCCGACGCACTGACCACGGCGGCACCGCCGACCACGGTTATCGGCGCGGGAAGTCCCTGAATGACTATTTTGGAAGCCTGCGGCTGGATACGGAGTTTGTAGTTGGTCGGCGCGATGAAGCCTTTCCCGTCGAACACGCCCGAACCTTGCGCGTCGATTCGCGCTGAGCCCCCGAGCGCCTGCAGACGACCCGCGTAACCCGGCTTGAATCGCTCCGCCAGCGCGACGATCGCTGGCTTGAGTTCAGTGAGATCCGCTACCGCTGCGAGCGAGGCGTCGTACGGAACCCTGGCCAAACCGCCGCGCAGATCGAAGCGCGCCTTGAAGTCGGAAATCGAACTCTTGCCCGACATTGCGGAGCCCTGTGTGAGCGAGAGAACACCGCTCGAGTAGTTGAGCTGCACGCTCATAGCGGAGACCGGGGCAAGGCGGGTTTTCGCGGGCAGCGCAAAGTTGACGCCGGTCAGCTGCGCCGAAACCGTCAAGTGATCGGAGAGCAGCGGTTTTGCCGAGAGCGCCGTTATCATGTCGACAGGAGCCTTGAGCGAGGCGTCGACTATCTTCAGATTCCCCGACCTCAGATACTGCATCGCGAGCCTCAAACCGTCCGGCGGCGTGCGTATCGAACGAAGTATCGGGAGCAGGTCGTCCCAATCGGTACTGAGGCCGCTCATCTGAAGCTCGACCGAGGGGTTCGCCGAACCCGGCTGCCCGAGTTCACCACTGGCGGCAAGAAGCGTGCGTTGGCCGCTTCTCAGCGTCGCTTTGGTGACGGCGATACGCTCGGGTGAAGTCACGAAGGAGGCTTCGAGAACGGGACTGCCCAGGTCGAGCGGTTTTTTCAGCTCGCTCCCCGCGACAGTGAGCGCGTTGGCGCCCAGCGCCGCCTGGCCGTCAATCGAGGCGTCCTCATGGATTGCGAAACTGCTGCTGCCGTGCAACGCGGCCGACATCTTGAACGTTCCGACCGGGAGATCCTTGAGCGCGACCTACCAGAACCACACATGCCCCTTTGCGACCACGTCCGCAGGCATCGAGGATCCCTCTCCGGCCACGAAGCTGGCACCCACGTAAGCGCCTTTCAGGGTCTTTGACGCGACCGTCGCGTCTACGCTGACGTTCCAAAGGCGCGGCTCGCCGCCGGTTCTGAAGGCAAGCACCCCGACGTGGTCCAGCAGCTTATTCCCTGAAGCGTCGGACACCGAATGACCGTCGGTTTAGAATCTTCTCACGATGAGCGCACCCCGATCCACGACGCTCA
>JBJKQX010000352.1:0-5293 GCA_046704965.1 Binataceae bacterium (SeqCode) | reverse complement strand
CATGAAAGGTCTGCCGGACCCTGATCTCATTATCCGCACCAGCGGCGAGATCCGCCTGTCCGGATTTTTGCTGTGGCAAAGCGCTTACAGCGAATTCTACTTTTCCGACGTTTATTGGCCGGCCTTCCGCAAGATCGATTTCCTGCGCGCCGTTCGCTCCTATCAGGAGCGGCACCGGCGTTACGGCGTCTAATCGATCGCGGCCGTGAAACTCGCCACCACCGCGCGCCGTTTTACGCTTCCAAAATCGAATGCTTTCGTCGTACGCTCTGGTTGCATCGAGGGGTCCTCGGACCTGACTGCACCTGTTGTCGCACAATGAGTTTCTCAGATCCGTGACCCCGATGCACCACCGACTTTGAGAATTCCGGGCTCAAACGCCGCCGCAAGAAAACAAACTCCACCGACCCACCCTCCTGAACCAAGCCACCGCTCGTCAGTATCAACAACAAAGGGATCGATTGAAGCGGCCCCGTTGTTTATCTCTATCTCTATATCTCCCTCGATCCACCTCGGCGATTCCGCCGAATCTACGCGTTTTTTCGCCGCCGTTAACAATTGGTTTGGGCTCCGAACTTCAAACCTGCAAGCTGCAAGAAACCACAGGCGGTCGCAGCACTTCGTTCACCGCACGGACGTCGGGTCGAAGGCGCGGCTGCGACGCCCTTGGCGAAGACGCCTATCTTCTTGCCGATCTCAGAATGGTCGGCGTAGAAATTCCTGCCCGAGCAAATCGTTGATCGCGACTGCGAGGCGTAAAAATCAAGAGTTTCCTGGCGTCTGATCGCTCTCGACCGAATCGCAGAAGCGATGGATAACGCGGGCGAGATCATCCTCGCTGACGCTAAGCTGGCGAGCGCGCTCTAAGGCGCGCTCCAACGAAGAAAAAGGCGTGGCCATCTCGGCGTCGCCGGATGTGCTCCAGGCCTTGTCGAATTGCGCGACAGTAATGTGCATTTCCGCCCAGGGTGTAATGTCCGTGACGGTGACTCGCGCATGCGGGACGCCATCCTTCCACCCAACCCCGTTGAGGGTGTTGGGCCCGAGTTCCGGGCCGACATCGACGATTCCGCGAAATACTGGCCTTCGGATCACGATCCGAACCGGATTTGGTCCTCGCCCGCGGAGGGCGTGAATTCGTGATCCGAGGTGCCGTGCGAAAGAGAAAGTCATTGACTCGGTAACGATTTCCGCAATCTCAGCCCCTGACGGGACGAATAGTGGCAAGGCGGTGTTGAGGCGGGCGATGGTGGTTGACGCCGTCTCCTTTACGGAGCCTGCTTCCCAAAAATGAACGCGGCCGCAGTCAACCACACCCCTCACAATTCCGAGGACATCCCAGATTTTGGCCAGTGCCGCGTCGGACATATGGGGGCGTCCATGCAGCCAGCTGGATAAATTGCTCTGTCCAATTCCCGCTGTACGAGCGACAGCTGCGACGCCGCCGCAAAGGTCAATCACGGCGCGATCAAGCCCGGAAGACGATTTTTCAGGTTCTGACAAATTATGACTCGTATTTCATCGACAGTTGGTGGATATTTCACCAACATGTCACACGCATTCCAGAGAGGGAGCATAACGCATGTCGGACGGCGGAACAACCCCGATAGAACCCCTGCAACCATTCGTGGAAGATCATGAATTCGCCGAGTATTGGCGGCTCACGCGGCACGCATCGCGCCGTGACAGAGGCTGGCTCGAGGCGATTTGCAAGGCGCTGCACGAGATGCAGCTGCCGGTAGTTTCCCTGAAGGAACCCGGGTTCAGCAACGTCTGTGGCCTCCTTGAAGCGCGAGGCGTGATCACCGCCGCGCGTCACGAGCTCGCGGCACGGTGTGCCTGGCTCCGCGCGTGCCAGCGATGCCCTGAGCTCGGGCTCATCCTGCCGCCGGTGGCGAAAAAGCCTCGTGTCAAGCTTTTACAACTGACGGACCGGCTGGCTCGTCTCGTCGAGGAGATCAAAGACGGCAAACGCCGCGCGACCAACAAGGAGGAAGCAGGCCGGCGGAAGGCGATCTTGCCTGGGACGGCGGACAAATACGAGTTGGCGGTCCTGAAGATCGTTACTGTCCTGGCTGAGGCCCCTGAGAACCCCATGCCGCTCGACCCTGAGCTCGGGATGGAGCGCTTGGTGACGGCGCCCGTCGTCAACCGATTTAATGATTGTGCTCGCGACCGCGGCATCGCCGAAGGGGAAGCGCGGCGTTGCCTGTCGGGGTTGCGGCGGTTGGCGATCGAGGTTGTTGGCGAAGACAACGAGGACGTCGCGAGACTCCGCTCCCTCATCGGCACGATGATGAAACCGTCCGCCATGGGCAACGAACAAGCCCAGAAAATCGACCGGTGGACGCAACCCGTCAAGGTCGCCGAACTTGAGGATCTGTCACGTGTCCTGATGGACCTTGCGAAAGACCCGAACACTCATGCCAGCCAACGGAAACTGTACGCGAAATGCGCCGTCGCGCATGGCGTGCAGGTGGATGTCCCTCATATCGAGGCACGAGAGCTCGCTGCCCTCGACTTGCATAAATCCTTCGTCAAAAGGGGCGAGGGTTGGTTCGTCCGGACCGGGACGGCAAGTCGCGAAAAAGTTGTTGAGTGGCAGCCGATCAGTCCGCAGACGGCGGCGCTTCGGGAGGAACTTTTGGACCTCCGTCGAGAGCTCGGATGCGAGAGCAATTGGCTCTTTGCTAAGGCGAATGGCTGCGATCACTGCGAACCAAGGGTGGCAATGACGTCGCTCGATCTGGTTGTCAGCCGGTTTTGCGAGGAGCGGCTCGGTCGGCAGGAATTTCGCGATTTCGCGGCAGTCATCGACGGGAAAGGCGATCCCAACGGCGCCGCTCGGATCACGCGATTGCGCCGTTTCAAAGACCCGCGAACCGCCGAGCGGCGGTACGCCACGTTCTTGCGCCCGACCTCTTCCGATGACGGCGGGTCGCCGGCAAATCCCGTCGCCGCGCCCAAGAAAGAGGAGGACTGAACCATGAGCGCGACCCAACCAGACGGCGGCAAAACATTAGACGAATGGCAGAGGGGGCTGGAAAAGCGGCTCAAGCCATGGGAAGAAGCTCTGCTTGGCAAGCTGCCGCCGCCAATGCAGCGGGAGTGGCGGAAAGTCCGCGCGTCTGTCGGCAAGGATAAGAAGCACCCGACGCCGACCACGTGGGACGATGATACGGTGGAAATGCGACTGAAGTCGATCATCACCGCGACGCGGGCCGCCACCCGCGCCGGGTTTCCGCCCGGCAGTCTTCTCGATCTCGTGACGTTGGAGGTGTTTGACGGAATGCTGGTGGTCTTGGCCGAGACTTGCGGTCCGCATACACGAGCGCTGATCATCGGCGCAATTCGGACAGCCGTGCGCGCGTTGGGCCATCTCGCGCCGGCGAAGCTCTCTCGGCTCATCACAGAGCTGCAAAACGAGCCGCGGATCGACAAATCGGACCGCATTTGTCGGGTGAAACTCGTGATCGTGCGGGCGATGGCGTATTGCCGGATTGCGCAGTACGGCATCGAGACTAAACCCGATAGAGCTGCGCACCGGGCTCGCCGTGCTGCCCTGGTTGCCGCCGGCGCGCAAACGGCGTTTCGCCTCGGCGAGCTTTGGGCCATGCAGCGAAAAGATGTGCGCTCTTTTGGCGACAACCACCTAATTCTGTATTCCGACGAATCGGCTTCCAAGGAGTTCAAAGCCGGGCGCGAGGAAATGATATCGCGCTACGTCCCGGAAATCCTCGACGTCTATTTGCGGGACGCGTGGCCGAAGCTTGCCCCGGACAGGCAGCCGCGCGATGGTGACCCCCTCTGGGTAAACCGCGGCGGCATGGCCATGGATAAGAACGCCGTCTGCGCGGAAATCCGGCGAGCGTCGCGCTTTCTGGTCGGCGTAGAGCTCTCGTGCAACCTTTTTCGGCGCTTTTACGCGGACCTCGATGACGACCGGGAAGCCGGACGAAAGCTCCGCAACACCCCTATCGTCAGGTACAAATATTACTCCTCTCGTTTAAGTGCGCCGGAGACTGCACGCTATCAGGAACGTCGGGCTCAGCTTGCTGCATTGGGCCGGAGCGAGATCCCTTCCCGGCCACGGCCATTCACGCCTTGAGGGTCAAACTCACCGGCCCCGCCTTCATTCCGCTGCCCAACCATTGCCGCTGAGCCTTCGGCAAGGGCGACCGTCTGCAAGATTGCCGCGCTTGGGAAGGAATTCTTGAGCAGGCAGAGCCACGGTATTCGCCCATCATAGGACCTCAGTGCGCTTCGCGCCTGCCGTCGATACCATGACCGTCGACACTTTGGCGGGACTAAACACCTAGCACTACAGTTACGTTTTTTGTTTGAGGTTTGCGCGCTTGAGATGGCAGAGGCGCGCATGGGCCTGATGGGCGCGTCGCCAAAGCGACCATGCGATGATGTTGGCGGGTTGGATGCGCCGCCGTGCGAGCATGAGGGCGATGCGGCGGATTTCCTGACCTGACCAGCGGATCAGGAGCGCTTGATCGTCGCCCGACGTGGCATTGGTTTTTGAGGCGGCACGTCTTGGCCCTGTCTCCTGCCATGGGCATCATTGTCATCCAGCCCCGGCCATCGACCCGGATGATGGCTCACGACCAAATCCCTTGACTGCGAACATGAGAGGCAGGGCGCGGTGGGGAATCTCGTGCCCTGTTATGGGCACCACGCTATGTGATCTCGGCCCGCCTCAGGGCGTGGCGTTGATCTGCACGTGCCGAGCGATCGCCCAGAGGAAGCCGATCATTTCGCGGGCGATGGCGGTGGTGACCACCACCTTGGCCTTGCCAGCGGCCGACAGGCGGCGGTAGCGGGCGCAGAGCCTGACCTGGGCTTTCCAAGCAATATCGCGAATGGGCTGAGGCAATCCCTCGATCCGATCGTATAGCTTGCGGCTGACACGGGCCCGCATGCGATAGGTCCAGGCGCCTTCAATCAGGGCTCGCCGGGCCAGCGCGTTGCCGGCCGTGGTGATGCCGCCCCGCCGCGTCGTGCCGCCGCTCGAATGCTCCGAAGGCACCAGGCCGAGATAAGCCATCAACCGGCGGGGATTGTCGAAGCGCGAGAAGTCGCCCACCTCGGCCGCGACGGTGACGGCGACGATAAAGGCGAAGCCGCGCATCGCCTGCAAGTGTAAAAGTATGCACTTAATCTGACGGTTGGTTCTTCGCCGTGGCGGGTGTCCGACGAAGAAAGAGTGTCTGCCATCACGCGGCCGGTAGCAATTTCTCCCTTGCTAAGGGCAAGGTGTCAATGAAGGTCTGCATCGGCGTTTTGC
>JBJKQX010000351.1:0-11294 GCA_046704965.1 Binataceae bacterium (SeqCode) | reverse complement strand
AAATCCTCAAGGCGTCCGCGGGGAACTTGAAGCACGTATCGCTCGAACTGGGCGGCAAGTCGCCCAACATTATCTTCCCCGACGCCGACGTGAACACTGCCGTGTTCGGCTCGATGATGGGAATCTTCCTGAACCAGGGTCAGGTCTGCTGCGCCGGCTCGCGAATCTTCGTGCAGGAGAAGATGTACGATCAGTTCACCGAGTCGCTCTCGCAGATGGCGCAGTCACTCACGCTCGGCGATCCGTTCGACCCCAACGTCCGGATGGGGCCTCTGGTTTCCAAGGAGCAGCACGAGCGCGTGCTCGGCTACCTGAAGATCGGCAAGGGCGAGGGAGCCAAGGTCAAGGTCGGCGGCGAGGCGGGACCGCAAGAGCGCGGCTACTACGTGAAGCCTACCGTTTTCACCGACGTCAACAACACCATGAAGATCGCCCAGGAAGAGATTTTCGGCCCGGTTGCCTCGGCTATCCGGTTCAAGGACGAGAACGACGCCGTTCTTCAGGGCAACGAGACCACCTACGGGCTTGCGGCCGCCGTCTGGACCAAGGACATCAGCCGCGCGCTCAAGGTCGCGCGGAGCCTCAAGGCCGGGACCGTCTGGATCAACAACTACGGGATGCTTGACCCGATTACGCCGTTCGGCGGTTACAAGCAGTCGGGCCTCGGGCGCGAGCTTGGCAAGCACTCGATTGAGCTTTATACGCAGATCAAGTCGGTGTACGCCAAATTGTAGTAAAATATGACAATCATGTAGCTAGGGGGCGTCTCGTAGGGGGCGCTCCTTACGTTACATCCCACTATGTCACGGTAGAGCACTGCGTAAGCAGCAGTTGCGCCAGATAACTCTTTAATTTCTAAGCAAATCAGGATATAAAAGCAGATTGTGGGGTTGTCGCCGGCCGCGCAGAGGTCTGTGTGGGATGCGGGCTTTGGTGAGCGAGGGCTCGAATGGTTCGTCTGAAAACAGCTCCAGCACTCTGGGGGGCGGGATCGAGACGATACCGGGTGACTGAACGTCGATGGCGGACGAGGACAGAAACGAAATCGATCTTATCGGGATGCTGGTGCCGCAGCGGGCGCCGAGCAAGCCCAAGCCGCGTCCACGGCAGAATCGGGGCCCCGTCAGCTTTACCGAGCCGCTTGAGGCGCTGACCGGTCCGTCCGGGCGGTCCGAATCCGGCGAAGGTGGGACCTCCGCCGAGCCGTCAACACCCGCAACCGACAAACGCTCGCAGGGCCGCCTCGAAGTCCGGCCCATCGGAACTCCGCTCGGGTTTCGCGAGCTTGCCGCCCTCCACAGAAAGACATGGAACAACCTGAACGTGCAGGAGAAGCGCGTTCACATGTTGTTATGGCCGCTCGCGCTGCACTTCGGGCTTTACCAGATAAAGCCGGGGCAGGAGCGGCGACGCCCGCCGCTTATCGGCGCATTCTGGGCGCGATGTCTCGGCGACGCGCCGCTCACGCTGGGTCATCTGTACCCCGCGGTACTGTTCAAGGACCTGATGGCGAGCGACGTGTGGGAATTCGGCGGGATGGTTATCGACGTCAACTACCAGGGCATAGGCCTGGTCAAGCTGCTCTCAGACACCGCGCGAATTTTTCTTTTTTCGCGCCGCCCCAGGCTGCTTATCACCAATCCGGTCGAGCCCCTTTACGAGATGTACAAACAGTTCGGACTCAAGACCGTCGGCAACAAACCGATCGAGCATCCGCACGCCTATAACGTCAAAGTCTGGCTGATGTACGGCCGCTTCGACGACCTTTCCAAGCCATACTTCATGTAGCAGTCGCCCGGTCGTACCGGTTTTGACGCCGCGGGCGTTAACGTGTCGCGCGTTCGCCGAGCTGGTGATCCGATTCAGCCCCGTCCGACCGCTCATCTGATAAACTCGTCCCGTGATGAGCCGGAAGTTTTCCGCCGTGGTCCTGACCGGAGGCCAAAGCGTCCGGATGGGTATGCCCAAGGCTGCGCTCGCCTTCGGACGGCAGACCATCCTCGAACGCATCGTTGCGGAAATCGCACGCTTCTTCGCTCAGGTGATAATCGTCGCGGCGCCCACGGAAGTTGACCCGTACTCCCAGAAGATGCGGGATGGTGTCATCACGATTCACGACCAAACCGCATACGCGGGACCGCTCGACGCGCTCCGGCGCGGGATTGAAGCGGCCAAGCACGAGGTCGTGTTTGCGTGCTCGTGCGATCTTCCGCTGATCGACGGGCGGACGGCGCGGGAGTTGTGCGCGATGCTCGACGGTTACGACGCCGTAATCCCGAAGATCGGCGGACGGATGCAGCCGCTATGTGCTGTATACAACCGTCGATGTGCCGCGGCGCTTTCATCCATGAGCGCGCGAGGCGTAACGCGCGTTCGGGATATCGCGCAAGTCGTGAACGTACGAATCGTCGATGAGGTCGAACTCCGGCGCTTCGACCCGGAACTCCGGAGCTTCTTCAACGTCAACACCCGCGAGGATTACCAACAGGCGCTGCGCCTCGCCGGTCTCAAGTGAGCAGAGAGGACTAGACCGTCCGCAACACGTGCAAGGAATGAAACCCGCACCTCGCCGTTGGCCGCCGAAGGGGTGAGCGTTGGCGAACGCCGGGAATGACGTCTCGATGGAAATTCCGCCGTAAGCTCGAATCGTTAACTGAAGCCTACGATTGAGTCTCGGGTGATGCTGTTGGGCGGTCGCAGGGTTTGCCGTCGAACAGCAGGTTGATGAATTCCGTCACCTGGCATCGCGGACACATGACCATCGGATGCGCCTCGCTCGGCTTGTCGCGACACCCATCGAAGTAGCAACTGCAGGCCATCTTGATTCCGCACCAATCGCATTTGACCGCGTGAAGACGCCCGACGTTTTGACCAATCCGCCTTTGTTCCGACTTCTGCTCTTCTGTTTCCATGTGGTCGGAAATGTATCACCGGCGATGGCCAACCGTTGTCAGTCAAGTGACTAACAACCGACCGGTTAAGCGGCCGTTCGAATACTCGACTCTTCGCTCGTCTCACTTCTCGGGCGGAGTCCATCGCAGCACCGGACGGCGTGCCGCGTGCGCCTCGTCGACACGGGTCAGCGCAAGCGTGTTGGGCGCGCTCTTGACCGTCGCCGGGTCACGTGTCGCCTCCTCGTAAATCGTTTCCATCGCGGCGACGAATTCGTCCAGCACTTCCTTGGTCTCGGTTTCGGTCGGCTCGATCATCAGTGCCCCGTGCACGACCAGCGGAAAATAGATGGTCGGCGGATGGATTCCGAAATCGAGCAATCGTTTGGCTATTTCGAAGGTGCTGACATCGACACGGCTTTCGAGGTCGTGAGTGAGTACACATTCATGCATCGAGGGTTCCCCCGTCGCCGACGGGTAACGGGATTCGAGCCGTTTGCGTACATAGTTGGCGTTAAGGATTGCGAGCCTGCTCACTTCGGCAAGCCCGTCGCCGCCGAGCGCCAGGATGTACGTGAAGGCGCGCACGATCATCCCGAAGTTGCCGTGGAACGAGCGCAGCCGACCGATGGAATCCGGCCTGTCCGTGTCGAATTCCCATCCCGCGTCGCCTTTCCTGATTCGCGGCATCGGCAGGAACGGTTCCAGATGCGCCTTCACTGCGACCGGACCAGCTCCGGGTCCGCCGCCTCCGTGCGGAGTCGAGAAAGTTTTGTGCAGATTCAACTGCACGATATCCGCGCCCATGTCGCCCGGCTTGGCCACGCCCATCAGAGCGTTCATGTTGGCGCCGTCGAGATAGAGCAGGGCGCCATGCTCGTGCAGCGCGCCTGCGATTTCGCGAATCTCGGGCTCGAAGATTCCGAGCGTGTTCGGATTCGTCACCATCAGGGCGGCGACGTCCGAATCGAGCAGGCGGCGTATCTCCGCGGCTTCCAAAAATCCGCGCTTGCTCGATTTCGCGACTTTCACTTCGAATCCCGCAAGCGTGCAGCTCGCCGGATTGGTGCCGTGAGCGGTGTCGGGAATGATGACCTTGGTGCGTGCCTCGCCGCGTTTTCGAAAGTACGCCCGCGCCATCAACAGACCGGTCAATTCACCCTGCGCGCCGGCTGCGGGATGAAGCGACACAGCGTCCATCCCGGTTATTTCCGCGAGCGCCGCTTCCATCCGGGCCATCAGTTCGAGCGCGCCCTGCGCAAGTTCGGGCGGTGTGGCAGGATGCAGCGCGGCGAATCCGTCGAGTCCGGCAGCCTCGTCGTTGGCGAGCGGGTTGTACTTCATCGTGCACGAGCCGAGCGGATAGAAGTGCTGCGCCTGCCCGAAGTTCAACTGCGAGAGGCGCAGAAAGTGACGAATCACCTGCGGCTCGCTGAGCTCCGGAAAGCCGGGCAGGTCGTCGCGGCATAGCTCCGCGCCAAGAATTTCCGCACCGGGCGTGGCTCCGGATTCGCGCGGGGTTACGTCAGCCCCGCGACGTCCGGCCGATGAAAGTTCGAAAATCAGCGGGGTGGGCAAGTGCGCGCCGTCCTGCTTGGATGTCTCTTTAGGGTCTTTTGAAGGCATCTCGATATTGCGTGCGCCCGCCATCACGAAGCCTCCGCCAGTGTGTCGCGTAGGCGTTCGAAATCTTCAGCGCGATTCACTTCGGTTACCGCGATCAGCACGGCGTCGGCCAGTTCGGGATAGTCGTTCGCGAGCGGAATTCCCGCAAGCACCTTGTTCTCGTGTGCGCGACGAACCGCGCGGGCGGCGTCTGGCACCGTGACTGCGAACTCGTTGAAGAACGGTCCGGTGAAGCGCGGGCTTATTCCCGCCGCAGAGAGCATCTTGTGCGCGCGATGGGCCAGTTCGACGTTGCGCTCTGCCAGCTCTCGCAACCCGCGCCGTCCCATCAGCGACAGGAACACGGTGGCGGCAAGCGCGCAAAGCGAATGGTTGGTGCAGATGTTCGAGGTCGCGCGCTCGCGCCGGATATGTTGTTCGCGCGTTGCGAGGGTGAGGCAGAAGGCGCGCCTGCCGTCGCGATCGTGGGTTTGACCCACCAGCCGCCCGGGCATCTGGCGCACGTAAGTGCCGCGCGTCGCCATGAATCCCACCCCCGGTCCGCCGAATTCGAGCGGGATGCCGAAACTCTGTCCCTCGCCCACGGCGATATCTGCGCCAAGCTCGCCGGGCGACTTGAGCAGTCCGAGTGCGAGCGCTTCAGCGGTCGCCGAAATCGTCAGCGCTCCCGCGCCCCGTGCGATTTCGGACAGCCGTCCGAGAGGCTCGATTACGCCAAAGCCGTTCGGATATCCGAGCACGACGGCGAGCAGACGGTCGTCGGCAATCTGCGCCAGCGCCGAAGGATCGGTTGTTCCGAGCGTCTGATCAAACGGAAGCTCGACGATTTCGACATCGTGCTGCGCGCTCAGGTAGGTCCGGATGGTTGCCCGATAATCGGGCCAGAGGGCGCGCGAAACCGCGACTCTTGAGCGTTTTGGGGCGATCCGGTGCGCCATCAGCACGGCCTCGGCGGCAGCCGAAGCGCCGTCGTACATGCTCGCGTTGGCGACTTCGAGTCCGGTCAACTGCGTAATCAGGGTCTGAAACTCGAAAATCGCCTGCGTGGTGCCCTGGCTCGCCTCGGCCTGGTAGGGCGTATAGCTGGTCGCGAACTCGGCGCGTGACGTCACGGCGCGAACCGCGGCGGGCACATAATGACGATAGTATCCGCCGCCGAGAAAGCTGACGAAATCCGAGGCTCCCCGGTTCTGCGCCGCTATTGATGCGAGTTCCCGGGCAGCTTCCGATTCGGCCAGTCCGTCGGGAAGCCCGATTGCGGCGCGTGCGCGCAGACTCTCGGGCACGTGGGCGATCAGGTCGTCAATTCGATCGACGCCGATCGTGGCGAGCATCGCGGCAACGTCGGCGTCGGTATGTGGCATGAATCTCATCTGTATGAACCGTCTGATAGTTGGATGTCGCTTTTGCTTGCGGGCATGTACGCGCCTTTCTCTTTCACCCTTTCACATGACCACCCGGCCTTTTCTGTAAAACGGCAGTGTCGTCACTGTGGCAGGCGCCGTCCGTTGCCGTACCGTGACACCGACTTTTGCGCCGGGTTCGTGCGACTCGGCTGCGTCGACGTACGCAATCGCGATCGGGCGGCCGACCGTTGGCGCGAAAGTGCCGCTGGTGACCGTTCCGATTTGGCGATCGTCCCGCACTACCGGATAGCTCTGGCGCGCGATAGTCCTGCCGTCGTCGGTCACGAGCCCGACCATGCGTTTGCGCGTCCCGTTAGTGCGCTGTGCAAGCAGCGCGGATTCTCCAACGAAATTTCGCCCGAATTTCACGAATGGGTCCAGCCCAGCGTCGAGCGGCGAGGTCGCGCGGTCGAGTTCGTGGCCGTAAAGCGGAAGTGCCGCTTCAAGCCTTAGAGTATCGCGTGCGCCCAGCCCGCACGGCTTAAGGCGCGCGGCGTCGCCCGCTTCGAGAACCGCGGTGAAGAGCGCTTCTGCGTCCGACACGCCGATGAAAAGCTCGAAGCCGTCCTCGCCGGTGTAGCCGGTGCGTGCGACGGTACATCGGATGCCCGCGACCTGGCCCTCGGCAACGCCAAAGAAGCGAACCGAATCGACGGCGAACGACGGTGCGAGCGAATCGACCACTCGCGCGGCCTGCGGTCCCTGGATTGCGACCAGCGCGGTTTCCTCGCTCAGGTCGCGAAAGTCGGCGCGGCCCGAATCGAGCCCGGTGAGCCATTCGCGGTCGGTTTCGATATTCGACGCATTGACGCACATCAGGTAACGCTCGGGGCCGGTGCGATAGACGATGAGGTCGTCGATAACTCCTCCGTCCTCCGCGCACATGAGCGTGTATTGCGCCCGGCCTTCGCGAAGCTGCGCGGCAGAGTTGGTCAGCGCCTGTTCGAGCAGTTCGAGAGCATGCGGACCGGCGATCTCGAATTCGCCCATGTGGCTCAGATCGAACAGCCCGGCGGCGGTGCGTACGGCGCGGTGCTCCTCGATGATGCCGCAGTAACTGACGGGCATCTCGAAACCTGCGAACACGGTCATGCGGGCTCCGAGCCTCAGATGGGCCGCGTAAAGCGGTGTGCGCTTGTATGGCGTCATTAGACGGCGGATTCTAGCGGGCTAAGGGCGTCGAAACGAGGAGCAGCCCGCCCATTTGCGAACAACTGTTACCAGTTTACCAACATGGGCGAGTGTTCGCCGCGCAAAGCGGTTTGTCGCTGCGTTTCGCATGCTATATTTCCGAGGCGAAAACGATGAGTGCGATAGTCATGGACGGGCGCGCGGTGAGCCGGCATCTGATACCCGAGGTTCGCCGCAATGTTGCCGAGTTGAGAGACCGCTATCGTTGTGTGCCGATGCTGGTCGCGATACTGGTCGGTGACGAACCGGCGTCGCGTCAGTACGTGCGCAACAAGGGTCGTTTGGCCCGTGAGTTGGGATGCGAAAGCGAGGTGGTGGAAATCAAGTCCGAAGGCGCGACCACCGAGTCCCTGCTCTCGCTGATCGGACGACTCAACAGCGACTCAAAGACCACCGGGATTCTTCTGCAGTTGCCCGTGCCGGAATCAGTCGATCGTTTTCGCCTGTTTGACGCCATCGCACCCGCCAAGGACGTGGACGCGGTAAGCGCGTCGAGCGTAAGCGGCTTTTATCGCGGCGAGTGGGGTACTTTCATCCCGTGCACTCCCCGAGGCGTGCTTACGCTGCTTGACTATTACGAGGTTCCGGTGACCGGAAAGCGGGCGGTCGTGATCGGCCGCAGCGACATTGCGGGAAAGCCAACCGCGTTCATCCTGGGAGGCAGGCTGCGCAACGCGACCGTCACATGGTGCCATCGATACACTGAGGGTCTTGCCTCGATCTGTCGCGAGGCGGACATATTGGTGTCATGCGTTGGTGCAGACGTGGGTCGTGCGTTTTTCATAACCGCCGACATGGTCAAGCAGGGAGCCTGCGTGATCGACGTCGGGTTTCGCCGGGTTGGGCCGGGAAGGTTCGCGGGCGATGTTGACTTCGAGGGGGTTAGGCAGGTAGCCGGCTGGCTTACTCCGAATCCGGGTGGCACAGGGCCTATGACGGTTCTTGGCCTGATGCAGAATCTGGTGGACGCGGCCCGGTATCAACTGGGCCTTGACCGCGCGAGCTATTCGGTCTGAACTCATTCCTTTCCCATAGGCGGCTTTAGCGTGCCGCAATGAACTTTTTTACATCTGTCATATCCAGGGAGGCCTTCTAAGCCCGCTGATGGAAGCCAATAGTCCTGAGCCAGAACAGCCGAAGGTCGAAAAACGCGGTCTTGGTCGATTCCTGTTCGGTCCGCCCAAGGACGTTCGGGATCCAAGCATCTTTCACAAGCTCTCCCTGATCGCTTTTCTGGGTTGGGTCGGGCTGGGATCCGACGGTCTGAGCTCGTCGTGTTACGGACCCGAAGAGGCCTTCATCGCCCTTGGCCATCATCAGTATCTCGCCGTGTTCCTGGCGATGATGATGGCGCTGACCGTGTTCGTAATCGCCGCCTCTTACTCACAGACGATTGAACTGTTCCCGAACGGTGGCGGAGGATACCTGGTTGCCACAACCCTTCTTGGGCCTTACGCGGGGTTGTTGTCCGGCGGTGCGCTGGTAATCGACTACGTCCTGACTATCGCGATTTCGATCGCCAGTGGTGCGGACGCCATTTTCAGTTTTCTTCCGCCCCACATGCTTCACTACAAGCTCGCGGCCACGCTCATCGTGGTGCTGCTGATGATCCTGATGAATCTTTGGGGGGTGAAGGAATCGGTGCTTTCGCTCGTGCCGATCTTTATCGCCTTCGTGGTGATGCATGTGTGGCTGGTGAGCTATGTGCTTATCAGCCGGGGCGGCCAGATTCCCACGATTTTCAGGGACGCCGCCCAGCAGGTGCATACCGGCGTATCCACGCTCGGAGTCTTCGGGCTCGCAGTGGTCTTTTTCTCCGCCTACAGTCTTGGCGGCGGTACTTACACTGGAATCGAGGCCGTCAGCAGCGGGATGCCCATTCTGCGCGAACCGCGGGCCAAAACCGGCAAGCGCACGATGCTTTACATGGCGCTGTCGCTGGCATTCATCGCCGGCGGCATTCTGTTCGGCTACATGTTGGAGAACGTCGAGCCGGTCGTGGGCAAGACGCTCAACGCCGTGCTGTTCGAGAAGGTAGCCGCCAACTGGACGCTGGGCGGTATCCACATCGGGATGCCGATCGTCACATTTACCCTGCTGACCGAGGGGGTGCTGCTGTTCGTCGCCGCACAGACAGGGTTTATAGGCGGCCCGCAGGTTCTGGCCACGATGGCGCATGACCGATGGCTGCCGCGGCGGTTTTCCTATCTTAGCACCCGGCTGGTCACGGCAGACGGCGTGCTCGCGATGGGCATTACGGCGGTGCTTATCCTGATCGGTACCGAAGCCGAGGTTCGTATCCTCGTCATTCTGTACGCCATCAACGTTTTCATCACGTTCACGCTCTCGCAGCTCGGGATGAGCGTGCACTGGTGGAACTCGCGCAAAACCGAGCGGCAATGGTTGCGCAAGCTCATGGTCAACGGCGTTGGATGTGTATTCACGTTCAGCATCCTGACCATCATGCTGTTGCTCAAGTTCGACGAAGGTGGATGGGTGACCGTGGCGCTGACGGGAGGTCTGATAGCGCTATGCTACTTCGTGCGTGAGCACTACGCGCATGTCGGCAAGGCGGTGCAGCAACTCGAAGCCGACATCCTCCCCAAGCTCTACGAGGCCAAGGCGATAGAGGAGCCCGCGCCGCCCGATCCTGAAGCGCCCACCGCAGTGCTGCTGGTGAACGGTTTCAACGGTCTCGGACTGGCCACTCTGCTGAATGTCCGTCGATTGTTTCCCAACGAATTTCGCAACGTCGTCTTCATCGGCGTGGGCGAAGTCGACGCGCAATTTCTCAAGAGCCGCGACGAACTGGATAGGCTGGAGAAGCATCTCCATGACGATCTGCTCTCATACTGCGAGTTCGCTTCCCAGCTGGGCTTCCATCCCGAACTGAGGATCGGGCTCAATCCCGACGTAGTCGAGGAACTGCACAAGCTTTGCGTACAAGTCGCCAGGGAGCACAAGCACTGCGTCTTCTTTGCGGGCAAGCTGGTTTTCGGTACCGACGTGGAGGGCTTCATCGCGCGCTTTCTTCACAACCATACCGCATTCGAATTGCAGAACTGGCTTCAGGTGCACGGCATGAGCCTCGTGATCATGCCGATTCGCGTCGGTATGGCGGCCCAGGTCGAGCCCTCCGGAGAGCCGTTATCGAGCCAGGCCCCGTAGCGGCGAGGCCGCCGCGGACGCATCGGTGACCTATTTGCCGGTCGAGCTGGCCGTCGAAACCGGAGTGATGCGGTAGAGCGTCACCTTCCATCCTTTCGCGACAGCCTTCGATGTGAAGCGGTCCGCGTCAGGTAGCTCCTTGCGGGCCTGTTTCGCGGGCTTCCACGAGACGAGCCATCCGCCTCCGGCGGCGCTGACCTCGCGAGTGATTTTGGCGCGCGCTGTCGCGGAATCGTAGGCAGGTACCGTGACGCGAGGATTGGGGCCGTGGAAGTAATAGTCGAACGGCACCGTGTAGTAGCCTTGCGGAAAGCCGCCATTTGGAACCGGATCGGGCGAGATGAAGCCGGCTTCGAAGAATATCGGCTGCGAGGGTTGGTCGGTGCTTGCCACCTTGCGCGCTACCTCATTCCAGTTCTGAGAGCCCGTTACCTCGTACGGAAGCAGAAGAAGCAACGCGACCAGCAACCCCACGACTGACAGGTTGCGGGCCCGAATGCTCCAGTGGCCGAGCAGGCCGACGATCAGAATCGCGATCATCGGGAAACACGGCGTAACGTAGCGCGGGTACAGCATCGGCCTCAGCACGATCGATCCTGTCAAAAAGGCAGCCAGCGGCAGTATCGCAAGCGCCGCCACCCATCGTAGCGGTTCCCGTTCGTCGCGCTCGCTAGCCCGCCCGAGCAGGAACCAGAGACTCACGCATAGCGCAAACCCGAGCGCGAGCGCCTTCGTGACAACCGAATAATGATGGGGCGTGCCGATCCAGTCGAGCCAGTGCCCATATACCAACGTGTTGCTCAGCGAGAGAAACATGGGCATGAAAGGCGCAAACAGCACCAGCGCAATCGCGATCGCGATCCACGGACCCGCGCTGCGCCGCCCCCGCAGCCAGTCGCGCGCGAGCATCCCAAGTTCCGTGGCGATTACCACCACGCCCGCCAGATGCGTGTAGAGCATCAGGCCGCCCAGCACGCCGCATCCCGCCACTCGTGCGCGAGTGGCGGGATGC
>JBJKQX010000350.1:0-3569 GCA_046704965.1 Binataceae bacterium (SeqCode) | reverse complement strand
ACCCAGATCGAAAGCCACGACTTTATCGCCGAGCTGCTCGACGTCGCCGTCCGCATCGACACGATCCTGCTCGCCTTCGCGCGCGACATGTGGGGCTATATCGCGCTTGGCTACTTCGGCCAGCATGCGGTCAAGGGCGAGGTTGGCTCGTCGGTGATGCCGCACAAGGTCAATCCGATCGATTTCGAGAACGCCGAAGGCAACCTTGGTGTCGCCAACGCGATTTTCGACCATCTCGGCGCCAAGCTGCCGATCTCAAGATGGCAGCGCGACCTTTCGGACAGCACCGCGATGCGAGCGATGGGCAATGCTTTCGGCCATACCGTTGTCGCGCTTGCTTCGCTTGAACGCGGGCTGGACAAGGTTGAGGTCAACGAGCAGCAAATCGCCGAGGACCTGGACGCCGAAAGTGCGTGGGAGGTTCTGGCCGAGGCCATTCAGACCGCGATGCGACGTCACGGGTTGCCCCATCCCTACGAAACCCTGAAGGAACTGACGCGAGGCAGAGCCGTGGACCGGGCCGCCATCCAGGCATTTATCGAGTCGCTGCCGCTTGGCAACGGCGCCAAGGAAAGGCTGCTCGAGCTTTCGCCGCGAACCTATATCGGGCTTGCTCCTGAACTGGTCGAGCGTTTTGCGCCGGAACCCGAGCCCGGGCGTCGGGCGCGCAAACGTTAGAACTTCTGCCGGTGTGAATAATCGACCGGTTCTGTGGATAATCCGAGGCCCCGTCCGTTTGTCCCGCTTGTTGGTGTAAGATACTTAATCAAGCGTTCCCTTCACTTAAAAAAACGGAGTAACCGAACGTGGAGAGCACTCCCCACAAACTCGAAATGTTTTACGAGGGAAAGGCGAAGAAGCTCTACTCGACTTCCGACCCCGACCTTATCATTCAGTACTTCAAGGACGACGCGACCGCCTTCAACGCGAAGAAGCGCGGTACTATCGAGGACAAGGGCGTCGTCAACAACCGGATGTCCGAGTTGTTTTTCAACCTGCTCGAACACGAAGGCGTTGCGACTCACTTCGTCAGGCGCCTTGACGAGCGCGAGATGCTGTGCCGGCGGCTCGAGATCGTTCCGGTCGAAATAGTGGTGCGCAATATCGTCGCCGGTTCGCTCGCCAAACGTCTCGGACGCCAGGAAGGCGAGGAACTCAAGCATCCGTTCGTCGAGTACTATTACAAATCAGACCCGCTTGACGATCCTCTGATCTACCCGGAGCACGCGATCGCGTTCGGATGGGCGACCGAAGAAGAACTTCGCACAATCCGCGAGATGGCGCTCAAGATTAACGGAGTCCTGACAAGCTTCCTCGAAGCGCGCGGCGTACTTCTGGTCGACTTCAAGCTTGAGTTCGGGCGCCATCACGGCAGGATTCTGCTCGGTGACGAAATCTGCCCCGATACCTGCCGCTTTTGGGACAAGGCCACGCGCCAGAAACTCGACAAGGACCGTTTCCGCCGCGACCTGGGCGGGGTCGAGGACGCATATCACGAGATGCTCCGGCGGGTGGAGCACTGATTTGCCGGCAGTCGAATCCTGAATCGCGAAGCAGAGAGGCTAGACTTGCTGGTAAAGGTTTTTGTAACCCCACGCAGGGACATACTTGATCCGCAGGGCCGAGCGGTCGAACAATCGCTCAAAAGCCTGGGCTTCGGGGCCGTCTCCGATGTCCGGGTCGGAAAGTACATCACGCTGAAGGTCGTCGCGGCCTCGCCCGACGAGGCTCGCGCCGAGGTTGAGCGGATGTGCCAGCGGCTTCTCGCCAACACGGTTATCGAAGACTACCGATTCGAGGTCGAAGACTCGTGAAGTGGGGCGTGGTTCGATTTCCCGGCTCGCTCGACGAAGGCGACACGCTGTGGGCGCTGCGCGAGGTGATGGGTCAGGAAGCGGTCGCGCTGTGGCACAAGGACGAAGGCTTGCGCGGCGCCGAGTGCGTGGTGCTGCCGGGCGGTTTCAGCTACGGCGACTACCTCAGGTGCGGCGCGATAGCGCGGTTCTCGCCCGTGATGCGATCGGTCACGCAGTTTGCTGCCGAAGGCGGACTCGTGATCGGCATCTGCAACGGCTTCCAGATTCTTTGCGAAGCTCATCTGCTGCCCGGCGCGCTTGCCCGCAACCGCTCGCTTTCCTTCATATGTCAGCCCGTGACGGTGCGCGTCGAACGAGCCGACGTTTCGTTCACCTGCGCTTCCCATGAGGGCCAGTTGCTGCGTATTCCCGTGAAGCACGGCGAAGGACGCTACGTTGCCTCCGAGGACGAACTCGACGCTATCGAGCGGCGCGGGCAGGTGTTGCTCCGCTACGTGGACGAGCGCGGCGAGCCGACCGACGCGGCGAATCCTAACGGTTCGATGCGGTCGATCGCGGGCGTCGCCAATGAGCGGTTCAACGTGTTCGGCATGATGCCGCATCCCGAGCATGCGGTCGAAGACGCGCTCGGCGGGAGCGACCGGCTACGGATTTTCGAATCGATAGTCCTTGCCCGCTCTTCTGTATCGAAATCGGCTGAGGAGAGCGCGACGCGATGAGCGAACGGGCGGTATCGCTTGCCGGTGAACCTTCGGTAGACGCGGCACTCGCTCGCGAGCATGGACTTACCGCGGACGAATTCGGCCTGATTCAAAAACTCCTCGGACGAATCCCGACCTTCACCGAACTGGGCGTGTTCTCGGTGATGTGGTCGGAGCATTGCTCGTACAAGTCTTCGCGAATCCATCTGAAGACGCTTCCCTCGCGCGACGAGATGGTCGTGCAGGGACCCGGCGAGAACGCGGGCGCGATCGACGTGGGCGACGGATGGGTCGCGGTCTTCAAAATAGAGAGCCACAACCATCCCTCATTCGTCGAGCCTTATCAGGGCGCGGCGACCGGTGTGGGCGGAATCCTGCGCGACATCTTCACGATGGGCGCGCGTCCCGTCGCCAATATGGATTCGCTCAAGTTCGGCTCCTTCGACCATCCGCGCACGCGCTATCTGCTGGGCGGGGTCGTGGGAGGAATCGGCGGTTACGGCAACTGTGTCGGCGTTCCGACTGTCGCGGGCGAGACGATGTTCGACGCCGCCTACGACAACAACATCCTCGTCAATGCGTTCTGCCTCGGGCTCGCGCGCAAGGGCGAACTGCTGAGCGCTCGGGCTCGCGGCGCGGGCAATCCCGTTCTGTACGTCGGCTCTGCTACCGGTCGCGACGGAATCCACGGCGCGAGCCTGCTCGCTTCGGCGGAGTTCGACGCCTCCAGCGAGAGCAAGCGGCCGACGGTTCAGGTCGGCGACCCGTTTACCGAGAAGCTTCTAATCGAGGCATGTCTTGAAGCGGCTCGTTCGGGCGCGATCGTGGCTATCCAGGATATGGGAGCAGCCGGACTTACCTCGTCCTCAAGCGAGATGGCGGCGCGCGGCGGGCTTGGTATCGAACTCAATCTCGACGCGATTCCGCTTCGCCAACCCGGTCTGACTCCGTATGAAATCCTGCTTTCCGAGTCGCAGGAGCGGATGCTGATAGTTGCCGAGCACGGTCGCGAGGCGGAATTAAGCGCGATCTTCGAGAAATGGGATTTGCA
>JBJKQX010000349.1:0-3634 GCA_046704965.1 Binataceae bacterium (SeqCode) | reverse complement strand
ATTCCATCGGTTCGGGATTGGCCGGCCTTCGCGACCGTCGCCGGACCATCGGCGAACTTCGCTCGCGCAACTTCGATCTTGCGGTCGTGATGCCGAACAGTTTTGACTCGGCCTTCCTGGTAACCGCCGCCGGTATCCCGCGTCGCGCAGGTTTTGTCGCCGACTTTCGCGGCGCGATGCTTACGCACAAGGCCGTGCCGTCCGCCGAAGCACTCGACGGCCATCAGGTCCACTACTGGCTTACGATGGTGCGTGAAACGATCGGAATTGCGGGCGACCCAAACGATTTTATCCTGCGGCCCAACGCTGGGAACGTCGAGCGCGTGCTCGAATGGCTCCAGGCACATCGCCAGCACCCGGGCGCACCGCTGGTTGCCGTCTCTCCCGCGGCCGCGTACGGACCTGCCAAGGAGTGGCCCCCCGCAAAATTCGCCGCGCTTGTCGACGAACTCGAGCAAAAATTCGGCGCCGATGCGGTGATGGTCGGCGCTCCGGGTGAACGCTCGCGATGCGAGCAGGTCGCCACGTTGAGCCGGGCGGGAGCGATGGTCGCAGCGGGCGAGACGAGCGTCGGCGAGTTGGTTGCGATGCTGTCGGTGGCAAAGGCGTTCGTGGGGAACGACTCGGGCTCGATGCATGTCGCGGGAGCGCTAGGCACACCGACCGTCACGGTGTTCGGCTCGACCAATCCGCTTCGTACCGGTCCGCTCGGGCCGCGCACTCGGGTCATATGGCATCATCTGGAATGCAGCCCCTGTCTTGCACGCACATGCCGCTTCGGTCACTACAATTGTCTGGAACAGGTGAATCCCGAAGAGGTCATCGAGGCCCTTGGCTCGCTCGACGCGTTCGCCTGATGGGGCCGCCGGCGCCCGGAAATGAAGTGAAGTGGAGTGAAAGGCTCCGACTGAACGCGTGACCGCGCCCGGCCCGCAATTCGTCACGGGAAACAAAGCATGAAGCTCAAGGAACTCGCATCAAGGCTCGCACTGGAACTCAACGGCGACGGCGAAATCGACATTTTCGCTCCGGTGCCGATCGAAGCGGCCGGGCCCGGAACAATCATTTTTGTGGCCTCAGAGAAGTATCTGCCAACACTCGAGAAAACCTCCGCTTCGTGCGCGGTGGTGCCGGCGTCTTTCGCATCCAGAGCCCGATGCGCCACACTGACAAGCTCCAATCCCTATTACGACTTCGCGCGGATTCTCGAAATCTTCTTCCCCGCCTACCGTCCGTCCGCGGGAATCGATCCGACCGCCCGGATTGCCGAAGACGTCAGACTGGGTGACGGGGCGTCGGTCGGGGCGTACTGCACGATCGCAAACGGCGTGACGATCGGGCGCAACGCGGTCATCCATCCGCACGTCACGATCTATCCGAATGTCACTATCGGCGACGACTTCGTGTGTCATAGCCACGCTTCAATCCGCGAGGGCGTGATTGTCGGCAACCGGGTAACCCTGCTGAACGGAGCGGTCATCGGTGCCGACGGATTCGGCTTTGGCGAGAACGAGGGCGAACTGTTCAAGATTCCGCAGGTCGGAACCGTGATTATAGAAGACGACGTCGAAATCGGCGCGAACTCGACCGTGGACCGCGCCACCATGGGCGCGACTATAATTCGCCGCGGCGTGAAGCTGGATAACCTCGTGCATATCGGCCACAACTGCGAGGTCGGTGATCATTCCCGTTTCGCGGCGCATGTGGGTCTGGCGGGTTCGGTCAGGGTTGGCAGATGGTGCCAGTTCGGAGGTCAGGCGGGATGCGCCGATCATGCGAAAATTGGTGATCGCGTGATGGTCGTCGGGCAGACCGGTATTCCGCATGACGTCGCCGACAATGCCATAATAGGTGGCACGCCCGCGGTGGACGTGCGTCAATGGCGGCGCTATTCGGCGGCATTGCCGCGTTTGCCCGAGTTACTGCGCCGGATGAAAGCGCTCGAAGAGCGCGTCCGCGAACTTGTTGATGAAAGGGGAAATTGAGGCTGTTATGTCGCGCTTTTTACGTAATGCGGTTTTGGTCCTCGCGCTCGCCGCGTTTCCGGTCGGGTTGTCGGGTTGCCTGTGGCTCGCAATCCCGAGCCTCGCCTATCAGGGCTACAAGTACGAGCACAAGAAAGACGAGAAGCCGCAGAATTCGAGCACACAGAAATCGACTACGCAGAAAAAGTCTTCTCCGTCGAATCAAATCCCGCCGCAAAATCAGATTGAATGAGTCGCTGTCCAAACAAGTGGATAGCCGCGCATCCCGCGGCCCGACCGTGCGACTCGTAACGAACCGGTACGTGCTGCGTTCGAGGACAACAACCGGTGCCGGATTTCAGTATAAAACTTAGTCCGGTCCCACCGTTCCGCCTCGACCTGACAGCCTGGGCGCTTCGTCGTCGTCCCCACAATCTCGTCGATCGTATCGAAGGTGGCCGTTATCGCAGGATTCTCGCCCTTGGCGAAAGGCTGGTCGATGTTTCGATAGAGCAGCACGGCAGTATCGAGCGGCCGTCTCTGACCGTCACGATTCGGGGACGCGATATGTCGCGCAAGCTCGTCGAGCCTGTCGCGGTCATTTTGAATCGGATGCTCGGTCTCGACCGCGACCTGCGCGAATTTCACGAGCGGGCGCGCGACGACGTAACTCTCGGCCCGATGGTGGAGAGACTTCGTGGTCTCAAGCCCGTGCGCTTTCCAACCAACTTCGAGGCGTTCGCCAACGCCGTCACCTGCCAGCAGATCTCGTTGGACGCCGGGCTTCACGTGCTGAACAGGCTGGCCGCAAAATATGGTCGCGCGATTGATGGAAGCGCTGACGCTCCATTCGCCTTTCCCGACGCCTGCGTGATCGCGCAGGCGGATGTCGAACGTCTTCGCGAGCTCGGACTGAGCCGCAGCAAGGCACGATACCTGGTCGGACTCGCCACGGCAGCCGCCGATCCGGGCTCATCCGATTTCGCAACCCTCGACTCGTTGGACGAGGAACGAACGCTCGCCTCTCTGCTCGAATTCAAGGGAGTTGGCCGATGGACCGCGGAATATGTGATGCTTCGCGGTTTGGGCAGGACTCATATTTTCCCGGGTGACGACGTTGGCGGACGCAAGTTGTTGGCTCGGCGGCTTGGACTTTCGCGAGAGCTCGACTACCCGGGCGTACGTGAGGCGCTCGCGCGATGGCATCCGTTCGGCGGGCTGATCTATCTTCATCTCCTCGTAGATTCCCTAACCGAAAGAGGAATAACGCAACCCTCCTTAACCACTCCGCGCGCCACGTCCGCGCCTTCACGGCGAACCAGATAACAGTCGGTATGCGGCGCGCGTTGACATCAGGAATCGCGACCCATTACGCTCCCGCTGCGATGGAATCCGGGTTCAATTTCGGGGGCAATCGCGATGCTGTTATTTGAACGACGCGGAGAGCCACTTCTCTCACGCAGACGCTTCGCGACTCGCGTTCTGGCATTCCTCGGGCTTGCCGCATTGATCGACGGAGTTGCGATCATTCTCGGCGCGCTCGGCTTCCACTTCGTGGAAGGGCTCAGCTGGTTGGAAGCCGCGCTTCAGGCCTCGCTCATGAAAACGGGCAACGGCCCGATCTATCCGCCTCAAACCGAGGGCGGGAAAATTTTCGCGCTGTTCGAGCC
>JBJKQX010000348.1:0-4737 GCA_046704965.1 Binataceae bacterium (SeqCode) | reverse complement strand
CACGTGCAGAGGGAGAACGCTACGAAGGGCGAGGCGAACGGCCGACGATGCGTCGGCGTGGCGGAGGACGGCGCAAAGTTTGCCGTTTCTGCGCCGACAAGTCGCTCAAGGTCGACTACAAAGACGTGCGCACGCTTGGAACCTTTGTCACCGAGGGCGGAAAGATAGTCCCGAGTCGTACCTCGGGAAACTGCGCAAAGCATCAGCGCCAACTGGCACTGGCCGTCAAGCGCGCCAGGGTGCTCGCGATGCTTCCGTTCTCGACGCTGGGGGTCTGAAGGTCGGGAGCGGTGACGCGCCAGGCAATCATCGGGATACTTCGGTCGGCGACATTGTCGGCCGTGCTCTTTCTGCTCGGGGCGGCGATCCCGGTGCTGGGAAGTATCGCGATGCTGCTGGCGCCGGCGCCGATTCTGATTTACGCGGTCGGCCGCATCCATCCGATGGTTCGGACGGTTGTCTCGCTTTGGCTCGCGGCAGGCATAGTGCTAATCGCGACGGGCCCGATAGGCGCAGTGGCGTACCTGGCCACTCTGGGGCTCGCGACCGTGATCATCGCCTACATGATAGAACGCTCCCAGCCATTCGAACTGATTGTAGTGGTTACGGCTGCCGCGATGCTGGCGGCCGGAACCGCGATGGCGATTGGGCTGGCCGGTTCTCCCGACGCGCTGATTGCCACGATGCAGAACGGTCTGAGCGCGGCGATGGATCGCGGGCGCGATTTCTACAAGGTGTTCGGCTTGGAGAGCGGCTTGCGGGCCGACACGCAGGCAACGATCATCAAAATGACGCTCCGGCTGAGCCCGGCGCTGGCTGCTATTTCGGCCGGCTTGACCGCGCTTGTGAATCTGGTGGTGTACTGGCGATGGGCCGGAAAGCAGAGGCTTTCGTATCAGCTTTTCGGCGACCTTGCGAAGTGGTCCACGCCCGAATGGCTCATCTGGGTGTTGCTGGCCACCGGATTTGGATTGTTTATACCGATTCCGGCACTCAGTACGGTCGCGCTGAACGCGTTCCTGTGTGTGTCGGCGGTGTATTTTTGTCAGGGGCTCGCGATCATGTCGTTCTACTTCAAGATGCTCGCGATGCCTGCTGTGGCCCGCGGGATCATCTATTTCATCGCGATCATTCAACCGGTGCTTGCGGCACTGGTGTGCGCGGTGGGGGTGTTCGACCTGTGGGTGGACTTTCGCAGACTCAAGCCTCCTCCGAGCCAGGAGGCCGACAATTTTAGTGATTTTCTCTAGACGCGACGGCACAGAGAGGCGGGTATCACGATGAACGTACAGGTAATCCTTAACGAGGACGTTCCGGAATTGGGGCACACCGGCGACGTGGTAAAGGTGCGCGCCGGATACGCGCGCAACTATCTGCTGCCGCGCAAGCTGGCTATCGAGGCCAACCCGAGGAACCTCCGCGTATTTGAGCACCAGAAGCGTATCGCGATGCAGCGGCGCGAGGCCCAGAAGAGCGACGCTCTCAAGCTCAAGGACAAGATAGACGCTCTGATGCTTACGATTCCCGCCCACGCCGGCGAGGAAGGCAAGCTGTTCGGCTCGGTGACCAATATCGACATCGAGCGGGCGCTCCGTGACAAGGGCTTGAGTGTTGACCGGCGCAGGATTCTGCTCGAAGAGCCGATCAAGCAACTGGGTGAGGTAACCGTCACCGTCAAGCTCATGCCGGAGGTTGAGGCGAGCCTGAAGCTAACCGTCGCTGCGGCGGAGTAGGGGGGTCCCGGATGATCAAACTCTACGACTTCCTGCCCTGTCCGTTCGGGCAGAAGGTGCGAATCGTGCTCGCGGAAAAGGGGCTCACCTACGATCTCATCCAGGTGGATATCACGCAGGGAGAGAATCGTCGCCCCGAATTTCTGCGGCTCAACCCTTATGGTCGAGTCCCGGTTCTGGTCGATGACGACACCACGGTATACGACTCGACGATCATCAACGAGTATCTTGAGGATGAATATCCCGAGCCGCCCATCCTGCCGATGGTGGGTAACAGCGCGTTGCGCGCGCGAGCCAGATTGCTCGAGGATTTTGCCGACACTTCGCTTACCCCGCAGGTGGGGCAGCTGATGGTTGAGATGGCGAAACCTGAGGCTGAAAGAGACGCCGACCGCCTGAACCAGCTCAACATACGCATCGCTCGCGTGCTGGATTATCTCAATCACGAATTGCAGGGACAGCAATTCCTGGCTTCGGATTTTTCCATCGCGGATATCGGTTTCGCACCGCGCATCGTGGTGCTCCGCGAACTCGGCATCGAGCCCGGGGAGAATAGACCGAACGTCGATGGATGGCTGAGCCGATTGATCGAGCGCCCCAGTATCGCGAACGTGGAGGGGCTAACGATCCAGCCCATAGCCGGCATTTGACGATATCGGCGATAGCGAACGGGTTTCAGGCAGAGTCAGGAAGCGAAAGAGGAAAAGGATGAAAAGCAGCGCGCCGCCCGGGATTCCGGTCGGCGCGTTGCGCGTTAAGGACGAGTGACGATCTGGAGACGGCCTTTTTAGTCTATCCGATCGAACGATTTCTTAATAGCGGGAACCTGCCCGACCGAAGACCTCCTCGTCGTCGCCACCGCGTGGCTCTGGTCCGCCGGTAATCCTGAATACCAGTTTGGCTCCGAAAAGCTTGTCGCCTATTCGACCCATCGGTTTCAGCATTCCGCCATGCCGTCGGCATCGCGGGCAGGCGATCGAGCCGCTGAGAAGGCCAACGGTCTCCGGAGTGATTCGCAAATCAAATTTGCATCCGCATCCCGGGTTCTGGCATTCGGTGCGGTAAACGACGCCTTTTTCGTTGCCATTTCCGGGTTGTTGTCTGGCTGTTTGCATCGTAGATTACCTCCCTTTCAGGAAGGGGTTTGAATTTTTGGGGTTTTCCTAATCCCCGTCCTATAGACGTAACTCGCGCACGAAGGTTTCAAGCAAGGCACGTGCCTCAGGTGGGCGGCTAATTCTGATTTGGAAAAAAGCAGGGATCAAGACGGCAATTTGGAAGTTCAGAGGCGATTCATGGTGCTTCGTGGAGCTACCGCGCACGGCCTAATTGCCGTTTTGCTACACTTTTTGGGGTCCGCTTGTTTCCCATGTCGTATAAAGTCATTCTGAAGCCAGTCCAGTAGGTCTATATTGACGCAATAGGAGACGGGACAAACCTCTCTTGATTTCGGCAGGTTTTGTGCGATGAGAACTCTGGCGTTAGTGATGGCCGGGGGGCAGGGCACGCGACTTCATCCGTTGACGCGTGACCGCGCCAAGCCCGCAGTGCCCTTCGGTGGAAAATACCGGATCGTCGATTTCGTGCTTTCGAATCTGGTTAATTCCGGTATCTACTCGATTTATGTGCTGGTGCAGTGGCGCTCGCAGTCGCTTATCGAGCATCTGAAGGACGGATGGCAGGTCGGCGGCAGCATCCTGCCCGGTCATTTCGTGACGCCGGTTCCCGCTCAGATGCGTATCGGAGAGTCCTGGTATCAGGGCACCGCCGACGCAATCTATCAGAATCTCAATCTGCTTGAGGACAATAAACCCGACTTGGTGGTGGTTTTTGGCGCTGATCACGTCTACCGGATGGATATCGCTCAAATGATCGATTTCCATCTCGAACGCAAGGCTGCGGTAACGGTCGCGACCTTGCCCGTACCGGTCGAGGAATCGGATCAGTTCGGAATCGTGGAAGTAGGTTCGGACCTGCGCATCAAGCGCTTCGACGAGAAGCCCAAGGTCGCGGCTTCGATGCCGGGAGCGCCGGGGCAATGTCTTGCGTCGATGGGCAATTACGTGTTCGACCCGCATATATTGATCAAAGCCCTGACCGAGGATTCGCTCAGAACCGGAAGCCATCATGATTTCGGAAAGGATCTTATTCCCGACCTGATAGAACGGGAGCCGGTGTACGCTTACAATTTCATGACCAACCGGATTCGTGGTGACTCGGAGGTGAACACCGCTTACTGGCGCGACGTTGGAACGCTCGATGCGTACTTCGAGGCCAACATGGACCTTCGCAAGGCGCGCCCGCAACTGAATCTTTACAATATCTATTGGCCGCTTCGAACCTCATACTATGACCAGCCGCCGGCCAAGTTCGTGTTCGACGACGAGGGTCGTCGTGGTGCCGCGATTGACTCGATCGTTTCCGAGGGATCCATCATCTCGGGCGGTATGGTGCGTAATTCGGTGCTCGGCCGTTCCGTGTTCGTTCACTCTTACAGCCAGGTCGACGATTGTGTCCTGATGGATTACGTGGAAGTCGGACGTCGCGCCAAAATCCGCAACGCTATAGTAGACAAGAACGTGTACATCGCCGAAGGCGACGTCATCGGCTATGACATGGAACAGGATCGCAAACGCTTTTTCGTGACGGAATCCGGTATCGTGGTGATTCCGAAGGGGCCCAAACGCGAGCGAATCGCCTTCTGAGATGAATCACTACTCGATGGAACCCACCACCGAACCCAATGCGACCCGCGTAAAGGCGGCGGAACCCGACAAATCCTCGTCCCCGAACGGACAATCGAACGGCTCGGCAATACCGCGGGGATTTCCTCGCAATACGGGTAAGCTGCTTCGAGGACCCGGCCCCGAGCTCGACTTCAAGAGCCGGGTGATTTTTTACCTGATGGCCGGAACGCTTCACGTCCTGAGCCTCATTCCTGATTTCATCCTTTACCGGCTCGGAACGGCGTCCGGATTCATTGCGTATTTGCTCGATCGCCGCC
>JBJKQX010000347.1:0-3995 GCA_046704965.1 Binataceae bacterium (SeqCode) | reverse complement strand
CGCTGATTCCCGCCGCCTATATCGCCGCAGTGATCGCGATTCTCGTGGACCTTCTGATCGTGAAACCTCATTACACGTGGCCGGGATTACTTATAGTGCTGAGCGGTGCGCCCGTTTATGCATTGTTTGTCAAGCGTCAGGTTGGCGCGAATTAGCTAGTCGTCGCAACATGCTATTCGTATCCAGCGAGGGGCCGGAGACGGTAGATAGCGCCTCGCAAAGCATTTCCCTGCGAATCGATCGTCATATCGATTCGCAGGGAAGGCCCATCGTAGTCATCTGTTAGGAGAAAAGAATCTCCTTGGCCTTTTGCGTGTCGGCATATTCCCGTATGCGCCTGATTTTGTCCGCCTCGAGTTCGAAGACGAAGCAGTATTCGTTTTCATAGAATTTGCCGTTGGAGACTCTGCCGCGGTTGGTCAGCTCGACGATCACGGTGTCGCCGTCCGCGTAACTCTTGCGAATCTCGGCCTTTAGACCTTCGGGGAAGACCTGGCCGATACCGGACATGAACTTGCCAATCTCTTCCTTGCCGCGTTTCACCCCGGATACTCCGGGAGTGGTGCCGGGAACGAGCCAACTCACGTTATCCGACATGTTGGCGAATGCCTTTTCGGCTTCGCCCGAAAGCAGCGCATTCCAGGTTTCGGCCACAAGACGCTTCTTGTCTTCTGCGGTCATCGCATCGCACCTCGCTCGTAAGGTTTGTAGGGTCAACGCATTATTAGCCCGTCGCCGAATCAAAGGCCAAGTGTGCAATCCAGGTCCGATCGGATTGCGGCTCGAACCGCCCGCGGATACCGTAAATGAGGGCTTATGACGTTTTCCGGACACGCAAGGGTTTTGGGTTCCGTGCGAAATTCCATTTCAGTGTGGCTAAAGACGGTTGCCGCCGCCTCCGTGGCGGCCGTAATGATGCTCATGCTCTCCGCCGGATTTTCTCCATGCCTCGCGCAGCAATCGGGTGCTATGAGCACCGGGCAGGGTTATGCGTCACAGGATGCGGGCGCTTATTCCCAGTCGGCGTCAGCTTCGAGCGGGCAGCAAGGCGGTGATAATGGTGCCTCGGTGCCGATACCGGGTGGCGGGCAGGTGAACGTGCCGCAGCCGGGTTCGCAGACATCCGAGACCGCTTCCGGGTCGCGCGGCGGGGTCTGGAGCCTGCAGCAGACCAATCCCGATTCGGTCGGTGGCCTGCCTTCCACAGGTCCCTAGCCATCCGACCGACGACGGACTTGCCGCGCGCGTGTCCGGTTTCCGGCTGTTTCAGTAGGCCGCTTGCAGCAGCGAAACAAGCTCTTCGCGGTTGACTTCGCGATCGACGGTTCCGGCCCGCCCAAGCTCGCTAAGCACGGTGTCGGCAATTCGGCCCAATTCATCTTCCTTCACTCCGACGTCGCGCAGACGGGTCGGAACTTCGAACCCACCGATGAAGCGGGCGGTTCGCTCGGCGCTTTCCATCGCACCAAGGCGCGGGTTCGCCGGGTCGAAGCTGACACCGAAGCCCTCCGCGATCGGGCCGAAGCGCTGCGGCGCCATGTCGGCCATGAACCGCATCACGTGCGGCAGAGTGAGGCAGGAAGTAAAACCGTGCGGCACGTCCCATACCGGGCCTATCTGATGGCCGAGCGCGTGCGAGATTCCGAAGCGCGTATTGATGCCGCCGAAGATAGAGAGCCATGCGGCAATCTGGCACTGGCCGCGATGGTAAAGATCTTCCTCGCCGCCGGGGCTGGCGAGCGATGGCTTCAGATGAGCAACCAGCAACGCAATCGCGCGACTCGCCAATGCGTTGCTGACCGGATTCTGTCGCAGCGAATAGGCACCCTCGACGGCGTGGTCGAGCGCACGTATTCCCGTGCCAACCCACAACCAGGCCGGGGTCTCAACGGTCGTGGTCGGATCGAGGATGATGGTCTGGGGCTGAAGACGAGGATCGCCCACGCCGTTCTTTTCGCGCGTTTCCTCGTCGGTGACACCGGCGAACGGAGTGAACTCGGCGGCGGACAGGGTCGTCGGTATCGCGATGTGAGGGATATTTTTCGTCTGGTCGCCCGACGATTCGGCGTAGATCTCGACCCCGTGCGGCATCTTGCCGCCAAGCATCAGCATGATCGCGACCTTGACGCTGTCGATCGGGCTCCCGCCACCGAAGCTGACGAATGCGTCCGCGTTGACCTTGCGCGCTTCGGCCACCATCGCCTCGATAGTGCGCGAGGGCGCGTGTTGCGCGGTCTCGCTGAACACTCCAGCCAACGCCGGCCCCATCGCGCTCTTCACTTTTTCGAGTAATTTCGACCGCCCGAGCGTTTTGGTCGTAACCAGCATTGCGCGTTTGCATCCGCGCCGCTCAAGTTCGCGCGAAAGCGCGTCCACCTTGCCGGGTCCGTAGATGACATTTTCCAGACGTGTGAAATTAAATTCGCCAGTGAGCGGCTGCACGGCAGTTCTCCTTTGGAAGCCTGATCCGTTCCGCGCGCGCGGATGTGGAACGCGAGCGTCAGCGGTAAATTATTACGAGGGTGCCGACCGGCAGCAGCCGCGCGAGTTGAGAGATGGCGCGATTACTGACGGAGATGCACCCGGTGGTCCAGTTTATCAATCCTTTATTAAGGACTGGTGCGTTGGTGCCGTGAATCCCGACGTCCCCCCCGATTGGGAGCACGTGCCCGTCGAGCCTCGGCACGTCGTGGTCAAGGCGAAGCCTTCTGTAGCGCTCGCGGTCGACGATATTAGGATAATTGAGCAGCAGGAACCATCGGAAACGGAGGCTCGGATACTTGTCGATGATTTTATAGACACCCTGCGGCGTGCGCCGGTCGTCGGCCCATTCCTTTGGCCCAAGCGAAAACGCGCGCCCGAAGACCGCGCTGTTTTTCTTGAACAGGCGGCCCTTGAAGTAGACGACAAGTTTGTGGTGCGACTTGTACACCATGACCGACCAGTTGAACGGGTCGTTGATTTCGGCTGTGCTGCTCTCCTTATACAAACGTTCGCCCGGAGTGAGAGCGGGAGATACGGCCGAAACCATGCCGTCGCTATGGATGGTCGAGCTGGTTGAGCGCGCGGCAGGAGCTGCGGGAGCGTAGTTCGCCGTCTCGACCGCAGAGGTCTTTGAGTGCCCGGCGTTGGTAACCGGCACGGGATGGTCGTCATGCGGTGTGCCCAAACAGTACGCCGGCGCAGCGGCAATGCATGCCAGCAGGGCGGCGGTAGCGAGGACCGACAAGAGGCGTCTAATCATCAACCTGTCACAACCTGATTTCAGCTGCCAATCTTGCGAAACATGACTAAGCGGTCAATTGCTGACCGCCAAATTTCACTGGTGATGTAGTGATTTGGTGATTTGCCCCGATCCTTTTATGGAGGCTCGAAATGGACCGGAATATCGCGCAGGCGCTCGCTTCGCTTACTACCGGTATCTACGTTCTGACGGTTGCCGACGGGCGAACTTGCCACGGCATGTCGTCTTCGTGGGTGACCCAGGTTTCGGGCGACCCCGCCCTGTTCATGGCTGCAGTGGATAATAGTCACTTCTCACGTGAAGTCGTGGCGCGCACCGGCGCGTTCGGCCTGAACGTGGTTGGGCATCGTGGCAAGACGCTCGAGGACTACTTTTTTTCTTCGCGCGCGCGGCGGCCGGATAATCTGGAAGAACTCGAATACGAGCTTTCGCCCGGGCTTAAGGTGCCGTGGCTTGGGCTGGCTACGCTTGCGATCGAGGCGCGGGTGCGGGACAGTTTCGTTGCCGGCGACCATACGTTGTTTGTTGCCGAGGTGGTGGGCGCGCGGATCGGCGCGAATGACCGGCCACTTACGTCGCTCGATCTCGATTACGTTTACCTGGGCGGCAAGGAGGTCGTGAAGCGGGATCGGAGCGGATGGGAATGATACGGCGCCACGGTATGAAGCGGGCCGAATTGACGGTTTGCAAAGGCCTCTGTTAGCATCGCGCGGTCGGGGGATATTTGCAGATGCCGATCGAGAAGAATGAA
>JBJKQX010000346.1:0-2738 GCA_046704965.1 Binataceae bacterium (SeqCode) | reverse complement strand
TCCGAGGCGTAACGTGCGAGCCGCACAACAGCGTCAGTCCCCTGTCGAATCGACGCGTCGCTCGCGCTCGAACCCATCCCACACAGCATCGCGACCGCCAGCATGTGCGGCCGTCTGAGGCCTTCGTTCTTGCAAAGCCGCGCAACTTCGCTCTTTATCCGCGCCATCTGGTCGAGACGCCCGCTTCCATGCACGTCGAACATTTTGACGCCTAGACGGGTCGCCTCCAACGCCCAGCGCAGCACTGTCTGAGGCCGGTCATGGAATCGCAGGTCGAGAAAGACTTCACCGCCGCGGTTGCGGATTTCACGAACCAACTCGGGCCCACCGCTCAGATACAGCGGCTTTCCGACCTTGAACATCCCGACCATTCGACCGATCTGATCAACAAGTCCCAAGGCCTCGCGACGGCTCAAGAGGTCGAGCGATACAATCAGGCGCTCGCGCAGCGCGCCGTAGCGTACAAAACCAGAGAATGGCCAATACTGATTCATCGCACACCCATGGGGCCAAATTCGGATGCGCTCGTCGACGCCTTGCGTTTCGGAACCACGCCGACAATCGCCGGTGCCGGAACCTTGCTCGGGGCTCAAATTCATCCTGACCGCAGATGCAGTTAATCGCAACCGGGTGGGCTGGTGCAGTCGTCTGCCTGCAGTTCCATTACTGCACCGGCGACCAGGCGAAGCAACGCATATTACAAAAACGTTGCATTAAATCGTGCTTTTCGACACCGCCCGCGATGGCATCGGGCTTGCTGACATTCCCCGTGGATGCTGATTAAGCTCTTTATAGGTCGCCGCCCAGCCGGAAAACCTTTCCTACGGTCAGAGCGGCCGAACTCATCATGTGGACTTTCCTGATTATCGCAATAATCGTTTTCGCGTTCGTCCAGCGACGTCGCTACGGGCGTATGTGCGCAGGCGGCGGATGTATTCCCCGTTTCGAGCGCAAAATGCAACGCAGGGTTGATCGCGCGGCCGGCAAGTTCGAGCGCAAGTCCGAACGGATGAGGGCGCGCGCCGGAGAACCGCCCGAGGAAATCCCCCGGTTTAGAACCGACGAGGAGCGCGAGCTGTACGAACGTGCCAGAAAGCGGGCCGCCGCCAAGACCGACTTCTACATGCACCTGATGCGCTACGGCGTCGTCATCGGGGCCCTGTTTGTGCTCAATATGCTGGTCAGCCCGTGGACGCAGTGGTGGCTGTGGCCTGCGTTTTTCTGGGGACTCTTCCTGGTGTTCCGTTTCGGCCGGGTTTTCGGATGGCGATGGATTCACGATCGCGTGTTCGAGCCAGCGGTCAAGCGCGAGGTAGAGCGCGAGATGACCCGCGAGCGCGAGGTCATGCAGACCAAAAACCAGGCTTCGCTGGACGAGCTGACCGCGAGTTTTGCCCACGAGATCCGGAATCCCATTGCCGCGGCCAAAAGCCTGGTGCAGCAAATGGGTGAGGACCCCACCTCCAACGAGAACATCGAATACGCGAAGGTCGCCCTCGACGAACTTGCCCGTGTCGAGCGAAGCGTCTCGCATCTTCTCAAGTACGCGAAGGAAGAGGATTACCGATTCGACAACGTGAATCTTGCCTCGGTGCTCGACGCCGCCTTGACGCAGATGAGAGGCAAGCTCGAAGCGGCGAATGTCTCGGTGTCGCGCAGCTACATAACCGGTCCGACCGTGCGCGCCGACGCCGAAAAGCTGGGACACGTGTTCACCAACATCATCGACAATTCGATCGACGCGATGGCCTCCGCGAGCGGCGAACGGCGCCTTGAACTCTCGATACGGAGCACGGGCAACGGAACGGCCTGCGTGATTCTTCGCGACAACGGATGCGGCATTCCGAAGGAAAAGATCGGCAAAATCTTCAATCCTTTCTACACCACCAAGTCGAGCGGCACCGGGCTCGGCATGGGTATCGCCAGGAAAGTGATCGAGGCCCATCGCGGTCGAATCGACGTGGCGAGCGATGTGGGAGTGGGGACCGAGTTCACGGTTTCGATTCCGCTTGCCGACGCCGCACGCGAAAGCGCCGATGCACAGCCTCGTGCCGCCAAATCGTCCGGCGACGGCTCGCGCACTTCCAAGGCGGCTGCCGAAGGCGACCGCACCAACGGCGGATTCGACGGTTCGGCGATGGGAGGTCGGCGATGAAGGGTCGGGTGCTCATTGTCGACGACGAGCGTGGCATCCTGGTCGCCCTCAAAGGCCTCTTCGGCAAGGAGGGCTACGAGGTCGAAACCGCAGAGTCGGGCGAGGAAGCGCTCAAAAAGGTCCGAGCTGGCCTGTTCCACGTGATCGTCACGGACCTCAGCATGAAGGGGATGGACGGGCTTGAGCTTCTTCGCGAGATACGCACGCTCGACCCCGAAACCGCCGTTCTGATGATCACGGCGCACGGCTCGCAGCGAATCGCGGTCGAAGCGATGAAGGCCGGCGCCGAAGATTATCTGCCCAAGCCGTTCGACAACGACGAGCTTCGAATCAAGGTGCGCAAGGTGATGGAGAAGCAGGCGCTCAAGCTTGCCCATCACCGGCTGCTAGAACAGGTGCGGCTTGAGACCGGTCGTTTCGAGGAGATGATCGGACGCTCGCGCGCGATGCTGCGGGTGTTCGAGACGATCGAAAAAGTCGCGCCCACCGACGTGACGGTGCTGATTCGTGGTGAGTCCGGCACCGGCAAGGAACTGGTTGCTCGTGCGATTCATTTTCGAAGTCCGCGCGCGTCGGGGCCGTT
>JBJKQX010000345.1:0-4295 GCA_046704965.1 Binataceae bacterium (SeqCode) | reverse complement strand
GGGCGGGATCGTATGCTCGCTGGTGAGCCTGATTGGCGGAACCGGAGTTACAAGCCTGGCCGGCAATCTTGCGCTCGCGCTCAAGTACACATTCGACAAGCGGGTTGCGGTCATCGACCTCGATCTCCAGACGAGCGCTCTTTCCGTCTTTCTGAATATCGAGGCCGACCGCACTATCATGGCGCTGGCCGAGGCTGACCGTAAGGTTGACTCCATTCAGCTCGAATCGGCGCTGAGCAAGCACAGCTCGGGCATCTATCTGCTCGCGGCTCCCAAGCGCATTGAGGACGGCGAGCTCATCACCGACGCAAGCGTGGTGGCAACGCTGGAATTGATGCGCCAGCTTTTCGACTACGTAATCGTCGACTGCGGCACTCATATCGACGGGGCCAAGGTGGCGGCGTGGGAGCACTCGCAGCATCTGCTGTACGCGATCGATCAGTCGATTGGCGCGGCGCGCTGTGCATGGCGGTTCGTCGACCTGTGCGGCCGACTGGGTCTGAGCTCGGTCGAGCCAAAGTTCGTTCTCAGCCGTTTCGTTGCGAACCATCCGATAAGCGAGGAACAGCTTAGCCATACGCTGGCCCAGGCGATCTACGCGAAGATCCCGCGCGACGAAAAGTTGCTCGAACGGGCGCAGCTCAGCGCGCAGGACCTCTGGCAGATAGCTCCAAATTCAACACTCGCCAAAGGGGTGGAGGACTTGGCGCGGCTCCTGGACGGCTACGAAGCTCCTGCGGCCGCGCGTGAGGCGTCATTTGTTTCGCGCCTGCTGGGGATCGGAAGGGGTTAGACATGGCTAAGAGCCTTGTAGAGAGGATTTCACAGAATACGAGCGCAGGGCCGGCTCAGGGGCAAAGATCCCTGGGAGCCGCTCCGCAGAAACGCAACAGGGACACCCAGGCCGAGGGCTTTCAACAGTTGAAGCTTGCGGTTCACAACCGTCTGTTCGAAATGCTCGACGTGTCACGTCTGGAAAGTCTCGAGGCGCATCTCGCCTCGCAGAAAGTGACACAGGCCATAACCGACATTATCGACGAAGAGGGGCGTCTCCTCACGGACGGGGATCGAACCCGCCTGGTAGAGGAGATAAAAAACGAGCTCCTCGGCCTGGGACCACTTGAACCATTGCTCTGGGACGACACCATCACGGATATCCTGGTCAACGGCCCGGGGCAGGTGTACGTGGAGAAGTTCGGCAAACTGCATCTGACCGACGTGCACTTTCAGGACGATCAGCACCTGATGCTGATCATCGACCGTATCGTCTCCCAGGTCGGAAGACGCGTCGACGAATCATCGCCGATGGTCGACGCAAGGCTTCCCGACGGCTCACGTATCAACGCCATTATACCGCCGCTTGCGCTCGACGGTCCGTCGTTGTCAGTCAGACGGTTCGGAAAACGCCGCTTCAACATCGAGGACCTGGTCGCCAAGGACACCATTACGCCGGAGTTGGTTGAGTTCCTGAAGATGGTCGTGCGCGCGCGCCTAAACGTACTGGTGTGTGGCGGAACCGGCTCAGGTAAAACCACGATGCTCAACTGTCTGTCGGCCTTCATTCCCGAAGACGAGCGCATCGTGACAATCGAGGACTCCGCGGAACTCTCGCTCCAGCAGCCGCACGTGGTGCGCCTTGAGACGCGGCCGGCCAACGTCGAGGGCAAGGGCGAAGTTACCCAGCGCGATCTGGTTAAGAACGCGCTGCGTATGCGACCCGAACGAATCGTCGTCGGCGAGGTGCGCAGTTCCGAGGTTCTGGACATGTTGCAGGCGATGTCGACCGGTCACGACGGTTCGATCGCCACGATTCACGCTAACAACCCCCGCGAGTGTCTGGGACGACTCGAAATGATGATGCTGCTTTCGGGCTTCAGCATCCCTCAGCGCGCGATGCGCCAGCAGATCGCTTCGGCCATCAACGTGATCGTCCACGTCTCCCGCCTGTCCGACGGCTCGCGCAAGCTGATGAAGGTGTCGGAAATCTCGGGCATGGAAGGCGAGATGATCATGATGCAGGACCTGTTCGAGTTCAAACGCACCGGGCTGAGCCCCGAGGGCAAAATTCAGGGCCGCATCGGCCCAACCGGCATCCGTTCCGTTTACTCGCAGCAGCTTCAGCAGGCCGGTTACGAACTCGAAAACATGCTCTCACGGGCGGCGGAGAGGTGAAGCGATGGCACTGCTAACATCAACTTTGATATTCGCACTGGTCTTCGCCGTGCTGTTGGTCGTGTTCAGCAGGCGGAACAGCGCGAGCGAACAAAAACAGAATATCTCCCAGCGCATGATGCGCCCGTCTGACCCGATGCTTGGCGCTGAAATTCTGCGCCGGCGCGAAGAAAAAAGCCCCGTACTGGACGCGATAAGGCGCATCGACCTGTTGCGCACTCTCGAACAGAACATGTGGCAGGCGGGCATCTACACGCGCGTGTCGGACATCCTGTTGATAATGGTGCTGCTTTTCTGCGCCGGATTCACGGGCGGGCAGGCGTTCTGGAAAGATACGTGGTTCGCCATGGCGACGGCAATCGGGGCAGGATCTCTGCCCATCGCGTACATAAGTTTTCAGCGCAAAAGGCGCATTAAGGCCTTCGGCCAACAACTGCCGTTCGCACTTGATCTCATCAAGTCATCACTGGAAGCCGGCCACTCATTCCAGCGGGCACTGCAGGTCCTGGTCAGCGAGTTCTCAAATCCGCTCGGTGGCGAATTCCGCACGGTTCTCGAACAGAACCGTATCGGCCTTCCGTTGGGACGAGCGCTGGAAGATTTGCTCGAACGCGTACCCGAGGATGACCTGCGGATGCTGGTGGTCGCGGTTAAGGTACAGAACGAAGTTGGAAGCAGCCTTGCCAAGATAGTCGGCCGGCTCTCTGAAATCGTCCGTATTCGCCAGCGCCTGAGGCTCCAGATAAAGGCTCTCACCGCGCAGTCACGGATGGGAGGATTGGTGGTCGGTCTGCTGCCAATCATCGTGCTCGCGGCGTTCAGCCTGATTCAGCCGGGATATACTCATTCACTTTTCTATGACCCCACCGGCCAGAAAATCCTCAAGGTAGCGGTTGGGCTTGATCTGGCGGCCCTGTTTAGTATTCGCCGCCTGTTGCGGGTGGACTACTAAGATGAATCCCGTACTAATCAGTTTGTCCTTTTTCTTTCTCATTGGAGCTGCCGGCTTCGGCCTTTACATGGCGGTGTTCGGAACCAATCGTGCGGTCGAGGAACGATTTGCCGATATAGCCGTGAAGATGCGCGTTGCGCAGGGGGCCCTCGACGACGAAACCGAACAGCGCAACCTTGCCCGGCTGGTTGTGAAATGGGCATCCAAGCGGCTGCCTGCACCCGATCTCCGAACGCCGAAGGGCGAGAAACTCTCCCAGACGCTGGTTCAGGCAGGCTTTATAAGATCGGGCGCGGCACAGATCTATCAAGTGATCAGACTCGCGGCGATCATCACCGGTGTATTACTTGGTCTGGCCGTGTCGCTTTTCTTAGGCGCACACGGGGGACGCGTGTTGATGTCGTTGGTCGTTGGCGCGGCACTCGGGATGTTCCTTCCCAGCTATTATCTGAACAGCCGGGCCCGTAAGCGTCAGAACGCTATCGCCAGACAGTTGTCCGACGTCCTTGACCTGCTTGTCGTATGCGTGGAAGCGGGACTCGGTCTCTACGAAGCCATCAAGATCGTCGGCGTCGAGGCCGAACGCCAGAAACAGGAGATCGGGACCGAGCTGAGCATGGTCGCGGCCGAAATTTCCGCCGGCTCCACGCTCGGACAATCGCTTAAGAACCTTGCAGAGCGTACCGCCGTTGAGGATATCAAGCCGCTAGCCGCGACCTTGATTCAAAGCGAACAGCTCGGTGCGCAGATCGCGCCCGCACTCAACGCCAGTTCCGACGCTCTGCGGACCCGACGACGCCTCAGGGCCGAGGAATCCGCGCAAAAGGCGTCGATCAAGATTCTCTTTCCCCTGGTCCTGTTCGTGTTGCCCGCGATGATAGCGGTCATCATCGGACCCGCGATGATCAACGTGGTCCGCACGCTCAAGGGCACCTGAGCCGAAGCGGCATGCATCGCGCATCGGCGGCGGATGAACAATGCTCTCGCGAGCGGCTGACTAGCTGACTAAAAGATGCCTCACCCGCCCCGGGTTCGGTGATCTTCGGAGCACCGGCCCGGGGCGCTCCCCCAAAACCCATAGCGACGGGTGGCCCCAAAAAGGTCACCCGTCGCGTCGTTAGACGCGATGAACGCGTTCCTTCTGTCCGAAGTTTAAAGCCCGAGACGACGC
>JBJKQX010000344.1:0-9972 GCA_046704965.1 Binataceae bacterium (SeqCode) | reverse complement strand
GCGAAATCCGTTCTCGCCCATGCTTTCAATCATATCAGAGAGCAGCCGCGCGCCGCCTTCGGCTCCGAACACGGCGGGCGATCCCTTGAGCAGAAGCGTCGCGGACCCGAACGGTTCCACGTCGAAGCCTATCGCTCGCAGTTCCGAAAGTGAGGCCTGAATCGCCGCCGCGCGGGCCGGATTAAGCTCAATCGTTATAGGCGCGAGTGTGGCCTGAATCTGGATACCGCCGTTTGCAAACTCGGAACGAAGCTTCTCAAACGTCACCCGCTCGTGCGCCGCGTGCTGGTCGACCAGCATTATTCCGTCTTCGTCCTCGAGCGCGATATAGCCGGCAAACACCTGCCCAAGCACCCGCAGTTCTGAATAGAGGGGTATATCTTGCCCTCTGACCGACTCGGATTCGGGACGGTCCCGATAACCAAGATTCAGCGGCCGTTGCTCCGCTCGTCGCGCCGTAAGCGAATCGTCCGGAACGAGTCGAAGCGGTCGATCGTCGTCTCGCACAAAGTCATCTCGTGCGAACTCGTCGGCGTTCGACGATTGTCCACCCATTTCATCGCGCACCGCAGAACGATTCGCGTCCTCGGGCCTGCCGTCACCCTCGGCGTCGCGCGCGATTCCCGGGATAGCCGCGCCGGCCGCGGGGCGTACAACTGTCGGCTGATTCGAACCGGCTCCGGTCTGGTCCGCGAGACGACCTCGAAGCACATGATAGACCGCCTGGAATACCGCTCCGGAGTTACGGAAGCGCACCTCGGTCTTCATCGGATGAACGTTCACGTCGACGTCCTGATGGCGAATCTCGATGAATAGAAACACCGCAGGATGACGCCCGCGCGGAATCAGGGTCTCGTACGCCTGCGCGATCGCCCGCACCAGCATCTTGTCCCGGACCCATCTGCCGTTGACGAACGTGAAGACCATCCGCCCGGTCGGAAACGACTCCTGGCTGGTCATCGCAAGTCCGCCAAGGCGTAGCCCCGGATGGATGTGAGCTTTCGAACGGAAGCATCGCGGGAGCAACCTTGGGTCCGAACACTTGGCGCACCCTTTCGAGCAGGGAGCTTGCGCGGCTGAAGGACAAAAGCGCGCGCCCGTCCGCCCGCAGGCTGAAGGATATTGCATGGTTGGCGAGCGCAAGCTTCTGAATCACGTCGGCGACCGCGGTTTTTTCGGCCACCTGCGTCTTCATGAATTTGAGCCGCGCCGGAGTGTTGAAAAACAGGTCGCGCACCTCGATTCGGGTTCCCGCCGCCATCCCGCACGCCCGCTCCTGGTCGATATTGCCGCCGCTTAAGAGCAGTTCGATGCCGTGCGGGTCTGATTGGCGCCGGGTCTTGAGGCCAAGGCGCGAGACGCTTGCCACCGAGGCGAGCGCTTCGCCCCGGAATCCGAGCGTCCGGATAGCGGTCAGGTCCGAGGCCTCGCGAATCTTCGAGGTCGCATGACGCCTTATTGAAAGGATCGCGTCCTCGCGGCTCATCCCGCATCCGTCGTCAATCACCGAGATAAGCCCGAGGCCGCCGCTTTCTATCTCCACGGAGATAGAGCGTGCGCCGGCGTCAAGCGAGTTCTCGACCAGTTCCTTGACCGCGGAAGCGGGCCGTTCGACCACTTCGCCCGCGGCTATCTGGCTCGCGACCTGCTCGGGCAGGATGTGAATTATTCGCTCAGCCATCGTGGCGCGCTTGCTTTGCTAGACAATGAAGCCTTCCGGCACGATACTCAAGCAGCCTCGGGCGTGGCAGCGAAACCAAAGTCGAAAGTTTGTTCACAGCCCCGGGGCACCACCCGAAATCACCGGAGAGATGCCTTCATCAGGGTGTCATCGGGCGCCCCGCGCGTTCAAGGCACCGGAACTGACCTCGACGCGAATGTCCTGCGCCCTCTTTTCAGCAGGCCAAGGTCAGGTTACTTTAATAGACTTGCTCGAAACCGAGAGACGTAACCATGAGACATTGTGCCATCTGCGGAAAACATAACTCGACCGGGAACAACGTGAGCCACGCCAACAACAAGACCAAGCGGCGATGGCAGCCCAACCTGCAGGAAGTGCGCGCCGCGATGAACGGCGGCGTAAAGCGAATTCTGGTGTGCACGCGATGCCTGAGGAGCGGCAAGGTCAGCAAAGTTGCCTGACCGTCCGCGACAGGACGCGCCGCTAATGCGCGGGGTTGCGAGCGCCCGCGCTCTGGCAACGCGTTCGCTCAAACATCCGGAGCGGCTCTTGCGCCCTACAGAAGCGCCGTAAGCTTCTCCGGCGGTCGGGCGATTACGGCGCGATTCCCGCGCACCACCACCGGACGCTGCATAAGCTCCGGATGCTCGATGAGAAGGCCAATCACCTTGTCCGCCTCAACAAAGTCCGCGGCCTTGAGCCCCAGTTCTTCGAAGCGCTTGTCCTTGCGCACCAGTTCCGACGCAGGCACGTCAAGGATCTCGATCAGGCGTTCAAGGGTTTCGCGCCTGGGCGGATTTTTCAGATATTCGATCACGTCGAACTCGGCGCCGCGTTCGCCAAGTAGTGCGAGCGCTCGACGCGAGTTGCTGCAGACGGGATTATGGTAGATAAGAAGCGTTTCCATCGGTTCGACCATGCTGGATGTTTCCGGAAAGCATAGGATGCGCACGAGCGACCATCAAATGCCCGCACGAATCTTTGGCACATGCATCCTGGGCACATACATCTTTGCCGCACGTATCCCGGACCGGCGCACAGCTTCGATACATGAACGGGCGATGGTACCCCGACGACCGCGACGTGGCCCGGCCGCGTGGCAAAGGACAGAGAAGCTCGATGACGAGAACAGCCGCTTACCCGCTTCTGCTGATAGTTGTCGTCATTCTTTTGATACCGCTCGGCATGGTTCGCGCGGCCACGGTGACCGGAAAATTTGTCACGGGCGACGGCAAGCCGCTGCCGAATCATGAGCTCCGTTTCGAGAACAGCCTGACTAGCGATATTTATATCGCCCACACAGGTACGAGCGGCTCCTTCTCGGTAAACCTGCCGCCCGGCGATTACCGGCTGCGCAGCGACGACGGCGTGGTTATCAAATCGCCGGTTGTGGTCGGTCAGTCGGCCGTGAACGTCGGAAACGTCGCAGAGCCGAGCGGGTTTGACCTATGGGGGCTCTTTCAGCGTCAGACGATAGCGCCCGCGACCGTGGAAACACCCGCTCCGTCAACCGCAAGAATCGACACCGGATCCACCGGTTCGGCTTCCGGCAGCGCACAATCCTCGACGGGCGGCAGCGACGTCCCGTCCACCGGCGCAAAATAGCGCCACGCGAAATCCCGCCATATAGACGGGCCTGAGTGCCCGTCGCAGCCTTGTCGGAAGGGCTGGCGTAGCTGCATTCTTCGCGACCCGCCGTGACGCGTGGGAGGAGTTGGCGTCCGCGGGCCACAGGCCAAACCGCGCTCATTTTTGTTCATAGCAGTCGCTGCGCAGTGACCATTCGCAGGCCAAATTCGCCCGGTTCACTCAGACGCATTCCTGCTAAATCATTTGCAAATATTCGCTTGACCCACTTATCGTATGCCATCAATACTTAAGTAGACTTGTTGCACGCTTACGTAGTTACATTGGCGCTAACGAATCATAAGATGAGTGATTTAGACGAGAATTCGCTGAAGAACTGACTTATTGTCATAGCGTCGGAGAAGCGAGTCGCGGCGGGAGCCGTCGTGGGTACTGAATTCGGGATTGTCAGTCCACTGTAGTTGCCAAGGGGGAGGAGTGGTCTGTGTGGTCAATAGGCAATAGGGAGGACGCGATGAAAACGAATGTGATTGCGAAGGTGGCGGCAGTGGCGGCTGCGGTATTGCTCACCCCCGGGCTTTGTCTTGCCCAGTCAGAGGTGCTCAAAGAACGAGTACCCACTCACGAGAACATGCATCTCAAGATGAACCCGTCAGTCGCGCGGATGCTCGCCTCGACGGTTTCCGGAGAGGTCAAGCTGGCCAAGTCTTCCAACGGACGGCCGACGGCGGCCAACGCGTGTGCCGATATAACGGTCTCGGCGTCTGAAAAATCTTCGATAATCGTACCAACAGGCAAAGCGGGCGAGTCGCTGAAGCTCGACGATATGAAACCTGTCAGGGCGGTCAGAACTTCCGGCAATTTCGAGAAAGACGGTTACTGCCGATATCTCCTGGTCGGGTTGCCCTTGAACAGGAAACTTTACATCGGCGCGCACTACGCGGGCGGATGGAGTCTGCCGCTGGGCGGCGGACCGATCGTGAGCCGGCCGGCCGGATGGAACAATCCTGTCGTGCTGACAAACGCGAAAAAATCCCGCGCAGGTGCGAATCTCGAGCTTTTCGCGGTCCCGCTCCGTTAATCAGGATCATTTCCAACCGAGGTTTGCGAACAGTTCATGCGCGAGAGCGATGGATGTTCGAATCGTTTCGCGGCGGTTTGATTACCGTATTGATCGCGCGCCCCTAGGTCCCGCGCGATCGGTCCGACAAGCCCATGTTGAACAAGAAAAAGGGATGATCCACGGGGCGCGGTCTTGATGGCCGCACCCTGCACCTCGAGGACGTGCGGAATGAGGATATGCGGAATGCTTAAGAAGACCGCAGTATTGATCACTCTGGTGTTTCTCTGGGCCGCGTGCCTCGCAGGCTGCAAGTCTGCGGGAAAAAAGGCCCTCAACGCGAGCACCCAGTCGAATCGAACAGCCGGCGCCGTGCCGTCCATCTGGATCGTGATGGACAGCCTGAGCGCCGGGATGGGACCGGCTCATTTCGACCAGTCACTGGCCGGAGTCGCGATTCCTTCGTACAAAATCGTCGAGCGGATCAAATGCGGATCGAATCCGCGCAACCCCGCCGTCGGCGACGGCTCGGTGTGGGTCTCGAACTTCGGAGACGACACCCTGACGCGGATCGATCCGAGCGCGGGAAAGGCGATTGCCACCATCAAGATACCCGCCGGCGCCGTGGGATTTGCACTTGGCGACGGGAGCGCATGGGTTGCCGACGGCAGCCAGGGCGTGACCCGTGTCGATCTGAGTTCCGACAAGCCGGTCGCGCAAATTCCAACCGACATCGGGCCGCGCCGGGTCGCAGCGACGAAGGACGCCGTATGGGTCACTCACGTATCGTTCTCGGTGGTAAGGATCGACCCGGCAACCGACCGTAAAGTGGCCGCGATCGCCACGAAAATCGAAGGCATCCCGGTAATCCCGCTCGATATCGCCGCCACCAAGTCGGCGGTCTGGGTGATAACCGACAAGGGTGCGATCCTGCGTATCGATCCCGCCTCCAATCGTGTCGTGGCGACGATAAAGGGACTGGCCCGCGTTTCCGGGGTTAGCGTTGCGATGGGTGGCATCACCCGAATCGTTGCGGGCGAGGGTGCCGTTTGGGCGGTGAACCAGAACCGCGACGCGGTCGCCCGAATCAATCCTTCGACCAACAGCATTGTCGCAACTATCAAACTGGGCGCACCCATACTGGATCTCGCGACGGGCCATGGGGCCGTGTGGGTTCTGCACGGACAGGACGGCTCGCTGGCGCGGATCGATCCGGCGTCGAATCACGCGACCGACGTAGGCCACTTCGGCAAGGCCTCTCGCGCCATCGCGGTGGCATCGGCCGCTGCGCACTAGGTTGCGGATGCGTCCTCAACACGAAACCGTCGCGCGCGCGCCTTCGATTACCACGATTGGACGGTCGCCCTGAACGATCGTCATCTGGTTACGCGCGGAAGCGAATCGTTATAGGCGGGCTGGGCGTGCCGGCTCGCAACGGAACTAAAAAATGAAGCCAAAAATTTCCACCGTCCTGATTCTCGCAGCACTCAGTATGCTCGTCGCGTCGTGCAGTCACGGCAACAGCGGGTCTTCCTCTTCCACGTCTTCGAACACCCCCTCACTTCTGGAATCCGCGCCGGCGCAGCAGAAAAAATTCTGCGCGATCATCGTCAGGCACGAGCCGTCCGAAAAAGAGGCTGACAGCTTCATGGGCGGGCAGATGAGCGCGGCCGAGAAGCAGCAGTTCGCCAGCAAGATGAGCACGAGCCGCGCCTCTCGCAAGTCGGAGTTGAGCGCCTTGCTCGGCAGTGGCGAGGTCAACGGATGGATCGGCGAAGTCCACTCGGTTCGCGACATCACCAGCAACGACGTGGGCGTCATGCTGGATGTGGGATGCGACGCCAAGCTCGAGGCCGTCGCGCTCGATTCCGAACTCACCGCGCAGACGGTCATTCCCAAGAGCTCACCTCTTTACGCTGTCGCCAAAGGGTTGAAGGAAGGCGATCGCGTCTCATTCTCGGGCCGTTTCATCCGCAAGGCATCACTGCCCGACGGTTATCAGGAACTTAGCGCAGGTCCCTTTCCAAGCCTTGACGAGCCTCGCTTCAACTTCGAGATAACCAAGCTCACCGCACCGCAGTGAACCGCTAATCGCAAGCAGCGAAGCGTGAAGGGTGAAGCGTGGACGGTAAGCGGTGAGGGCTGAACGGCGAGCGGTGAGCGGTGCAACCGTGGACGGTGAATCGGAAGCGCATACGCACGTGCAACCGGCTACTGAATATCGCGACCAGGAACGGCTGACGGGCTTCCCCGCCGCGTCGTCTTCCGGCTTGCCGCTCGCGCTCGAAACCGTCTTGGAACTGCCCGGCGCCCGAGTCTCGTCCGCGCTGATCAGCGCGGGGCTGCTGACGGTTTCGTTTCCAGATTTCAATTTCGGCGTCGCCGCATGGATCGCACTCGTGCCGCTCGCCGCCGCATGCGAGGGCGTGACGGCCGCGAGCGCATTCGGTCTTGGCCTGCTGAGCGGGACGGCTGCGACATTCGGTTCGTGCAACTGGATTTTCCAGGTCCCTCACATGCACCTGGTGCAGGCCGCGCCGCTGGCCACATACCTGGGCCTTTATCCGGCGCTCTGGTGCGCCGGACTTGTGCTGCTGCGACGCTCGCGCGCGCCAATCATCATCACGGGTGCGGCCCTATGGGTCGCGCTCGACTACCTGCGCGCGCACGCGGATTTTCTTGCCACTTCATGGACAACGCTCGCGCAAAGCCAGCACGCTGACCTGGCGCTGCTTCAGACCGCAAGCCTGACGGGAGAGGCCGGAGTGACCTTCGTGGTCGTGATGATGAACCTCGCGATCGCGATCGGACTTACGCATCGCCGATGGAAACCGCTTGCAGCCGCGATAGCGATTGTCGCAATTCTCCATGTCGGCGGCGCGATCGCGATCGCCGTCACGCACCGCGCATCCGCGCATACGCCTTCGCTTGAAGTTGCCGTGGTCCAGCCGGCGATAACCAGGGGCGAAGCGTCGACCGATCGCGGATGGAACGCCGCGCTGGGGCGGCTCGAACGGCTGACGCGTGCGGCAGCGGCGTCTTTTCCGAAACCGGCGCTCGTGGTGTGGCCGGAAACAGCGGTGCAGAATCTTGGTAACTCGCCCGCGCTCGCCAAACGTATCCAAAGGCTGGCGCGCGATACCCGGACACCGATAGTCCTGGGCTCATCTGATCTGCAGACTTCCCTCACCTGGAACAATTCGGGAATCCTCATCGCGCATCGCTATCGCAACGCGGCGTGGATGATCCCCGCACGCGGCGCAATTCCCGCACCCTACTACAAGATGGTCCTGTTGCCGTTTGCCGAGTATCAGCCGCTCGCAGGGTGGGTTCGATGGCCGTCGTGGCTGGCGCCGGCGATGTTCGACACGCTCAGGGGACACACGCGAATTCTGTTTCGCCTAGGCGACGGAGTGCGCGTGGCGCCGGTTATATGCTGGGAAAATCTTTTCGCAGGACGGGTGCGCCGGTCGGTTGCCGACGGCGCGCAGATCCTTGTCCAGGTGGTCAACGACAACTGGTTCGGCCGAAGCGCCGAACCGCTACAGCATGAGCTTGCCTCGACGATGCGCGCGGCCGAGAATCGCGTGCCCGTTGTGGTCGCTTCCAATTCGGGGCCATCCGAAATAATCGGCCCGAGCGGCCGGGTGATCGCGCGAGGTCCCGGTCTTTTCGTTTCAGGGTTCATATCGGCGCGCGTGCGTCTGGGCGGTGGTTCACTCTATACGTCCTTGGGCGACGTGTTCGCGTGGCTCTGTATCGTAGTCGCGCTCCTCGCAATTACGTCCGCACTCGCCGGGCGTTTCCGTGTCGCCGAAATCAAACCTGACCGGCAATCAGGCAGGAATTCCAATCACGACTCCGCATAACCAGGGAGGAAGAAGCTGATGAACGGGAGGAATCAAATGAAAACGGCCTTTGCGGTGCTCGCTGCGTGCGTAATCTTTCTTGGCCAGACGGGAGTGGCCACGCCCTGCTCACTAGATACCCGCCCTACTTATCCGACGACACATTGCCAGCCACCCACCTACGTCAAGGCCACATCCAATCCGCTGGCGTGCACCAACACGTACGTGATGGCGGGTACTTGCGTCCAAAACAGGCACGACCTTGCGAAGAACTATCAACCCACTTACAAGGTGACCGCCGTATGGAACGGATACACGCAGCAGGCGACCGAGAATCTCGAGTTCCACGACGTGTATCTAAGGGAATACGACACGGTCAAAGCAGTGGTGGTTTCCAAGTGCAGCAACGACCCCTGGATGAACAACGTCCAATGCGCGAGCGGGCCGCTCAAATGGATCGGGCCGGGCACACAGGTCAAAATACATGGGAGCTTTCCGCTTACGCCCGGCCATATCAATCGTGCGGCGGTCCGCAAGCAACTGCTCTCGAACAGCGTCGGCCCCGTGATCGCGGCTCCCAAGGAGTATCAGAAGTTCGTCAATCCCAAGGACGTGCTCGTAGTGATCAAGGCCGCCCTGCCCTGCGGTATCGGCGCCAATGCAACGTCCGCGGTCCTTATGATCCAGAAGGAAAAGGACGTCGCGTCGGCCGCAAAGGGTTGGAATTACGTGACCTGGGTTGACTGGGGGACGCGCAAGTTCCAAGTCCGCAACAACGGCGGACTCGTACGCTTGACCGGTCTGACTCCGGGCACATGGAGAGTCAAGGCCGAGGTCATCTCGCCCAACGTCGGGACCTCGGGCGAGTGGCGCCAGTTTCAGGTAAACCTCAACATCAACCCCGGGAACTTTCGCATGAAGCTTCAGCCCAAGAGCAACTGATGAACAGTTGCTGATGAAGAACAACTGAGCACGCGGCAGCCCGATGACGTAAGACGGTGACCCGTCCGGCAGCACCGGCCACCCTGCGGATTCGGGCCTTGCCGCGCGCTAGCCGCCGATCTGGTACATCGAACGTTCTTTGGTGGAGCGCCCTTCGAGCAGATGATGCCCTGTAGGTTTGTGCGCGACCGCTTTGAGCAGTATTCGCGCGACCTCCTCGCTGGGATCGCCATTGCCCGAGCGCAGGGCTTTTTTGACGTCCATTTCGTCGTCGTTGAGCAGGCAGAGATGGAATTTGCCCTCGGCGGTTAGACGCATCCGGTTGCAGGTGCCGCAATTTGGATCGCTCACGGGGCTGATGAAGCCGATCACGCCGCGCGCGCCCTCAAGCCTGAAATTGCGTGCTTCCTCCGACGGATCGTTTGACGCCACCTCGGTCATCGGCCCGAGTTCCGCTTCGATACGGCGGCGGGTTTCCACGTTCGACACGTAGCGCCCTATCGAAAGCTTCGCGCATTCGCCGCCGCCGAGCGGCATCAACTCGATAAACCTGACGTGCCAGTCGCGTTCCAGCGTGAGCCGGGCAAGGTCCACCACGTCGGATTCGTTGTAGCCTGCGGCCACGACCGCGTTGAGCTTGATAGGATTCAGCCCGGCTTCCTCGGCGGCCATGATTCCCGACCATATCCGGTCGAAATTGCCCCATCTCATCTGCCGCTCGACGGTGTCGTGATTAAGGCTGTCGACGTGGACGTTGACCCGCCGAAGACCGGCGCTTTTGAGTGCTCGGGCAAGACCCGCAAGCATAAGTCCGTTGGTCGTCAGCGAAAGACCTTCGGCGCCGGGAATCCGTG
>JBJKQX010000343.1:0-3383 GCA_046704965.1 Binataceae bacterium (SeqCode) | reverse complement strand
GCTCTACCGCGGGATGGATATCGGGACAGCCAAGCCGTCGCGCGATGAGATGGGCCGAGTACCGCATCATCTGGTCGACGTGCGCTCACCCGACCAGCCTGTAGACGTCGCGACTTTCGTCCAGATGGCCCGCGACGCCATAGACGATATCGACAGGCGCGGGCGCAGGGCCCTGGTGGTCGGCGGAAGCGGACTTTACCTTCGTGTGCTGCGCGGCGGAATCTTTTCCGGTCCTCCGGCGTCGCCCGAACTGAGACGGGAACTTGAGACGGTCGCCGCGGAGCGCGGAATACCTTTTCTCCACGACCGGCTGGGCGAGGTCGACGCGCCTTCCGCCTCGCGGATTCAGCGCAACGATCTTTATCGTATAGTGAGGGCGCTGGAAGTTTATCGGCTGACCGGAATTCCGATCAGCGTCCATCAGCAACGCCATCGTTTCGCGACCGGCCCGTATGAGTCGCTAACTGTCGGGCTCAGGGTTGCGCGCGATCAGCTTTACGAGGCTATCGACCAGCGTTTCGAGGCCATGATGGCGGCGGGATTGGTGGACGAGGTGCGCGGGTTGCTGGCTCGCGGCTACAATCCGGACCGTCCGCCGCTTGCGACGATCGGCTACCGCGAGATTGCGCGATTCATCCGCGGCGAACTCGAAGTCGGCGAGGCGGTGGAGATTGCCTGCCGCGAGAGCAGGCGTCTTGCCAAGCGTCAGCTGACATGGTTCCGCGGCGATGCCGCGGTCGTGTGGGTTGACGCCGGCGAGGCACTCACTCGGGCGACTGCTCTGTTCGAGGAGTTTTTTTCCGGCTCCGAGACCGAAAGGAACTGAAATCAAGATGGCTGTGCGTTCAAAACGCCGCGAGGCACGGGCTAAAAAGAGCGAAGTGGAAAGCTCGCAGGCCGAAATCTCCGCTCCAGCGGGTCCGACTCCGATAGAACGGGTGCGGTTGGCGAGAAATCCCGCGCGCCCGCAGACGATGGATTATATCGGGTACCTGTTCAAGGATTTTTTCGAGATTCACGGCGACCGTCGCTTCGCCGACGACGGGGCGATCATCGCGGGCCTCGCTCACCTCGGAAGCGTCCCGGTGGCAATCGTGGGCCAGCAGCGTGGACGCTCGACGGCGGAACGTATCCGGCGCAATTTCGGAAAGCCCCATCCCGAGGGCTATCGCAAGGCGGCACGGGTCTACGACCTGGCCGACCGCTTCGGCCTTCCTCTGATCACGTTTATCGACACCCAGGGCGCAGAGCCCGGCGTGGGAGCCGAGGAACGGGGACAGGCCGAGGCGATCGCGCATAACCTTGAGATGATGGCGCGGATGTCCACGCCGAGTATCGCATGCGTGATAGGCGAGGGCGGTTCGGGCGGCGCGCTAGCGCTCGGAGTGGCCAATGTCGTGCTTATCCAGGAGAACGCGTGTTACTCGGTGATCACGCCCGAGGGATGCGCCGCGATTCTGTGGCGCGAGGCGACCGAGGAGAATGTGGCGCGCGCGGCGCGGGAGCTTCGGCTCTCGGCCTCGGACCTGCTGAGACTCGGCGTGGTTGACGAAGTCGTGCCCGAGCCCGAAGGCGGCGCTCATGCCGACCCGGAGCAGGCGGCGCACGCACTGGGTCTCGCGATAAAACGCCATCTGGGCCGCCTGACGAAACTTACTCCCGCTGGATTGCGTCGGGCGCGGGAGCGGAAGTTCGCGGCGATGGGATCCGCGTTTCTGGTCACCCGGCGCGTTGAAAACGCGGACTCGATCGGCTAGCCATTTGCACCACATGTCTTCGAGAGTCGCCAAGAAGCCCGATTCAATTGAGACGCTCAGGGCCCGAATCGATCGGATCAATCTCGATGTTTTGAAGCTGGTCAACGAGCGCGCCGAACTGGCGATCAAGATCGGCCAACTGAAGCACCCCGGCGCCGCTGCGGTTTACCATCCGGCGCGCGAACGCGACGTTATCGAGGGGGTTCTCGCTGAAAATCGCGGCCCGCTCACGGACGAGCATCTGACCCGTATCTTCGGTGAGATAATCTCCGCGTGCCGTTCACTGGAGCATATGCCGCGGGTCGCTTTCCTCGGCCCCGAGCACACTTACTCGCATCAGGCAGCCGTCAGCCGTTTCGGCTCAAGCGTCGAGTTCGTCCCGCAGGCGTCCATAGCCGGAGTGTTCGAGGCGACCGACGACGGGGGCGCCGACTTCGGCGTCGTGCCGATCGAGAACTCAACCGAAGGATCGGTCACGCTGACGCTCGACATGCTGATAGATACGTCGCTGGTGATAATCGGCGAGATTCTGCTGCCGGTGCGCCATGCGTTGCTTGCGCGCGAAGCCGACCGCTCGCTGATCAAGCGAATCGTGGCCCATCAGCAGTCGCTCGGACAGTGCCGAACTTACCTGGCGAAGAATTTCCCCGGATGCGAGCTTGAGGCCGTCGCCTCCAACGCGCTTGCCGCGAAGTTCGCGGCAGCCGACCCGTCGAAGGCTGCGATTGCGTCGTCGGCGGCCGCGGAGCCCTACGGACTCACGATCCTTGCGGAGAATATCCAGGACGTCGCCCGCAACACGACCCGTTTTCTCGTCCTCGGCAAGCGCGCGGTCGAGCGCAGCGGCCATGACAAGACCACTGTGCTGTTCGCGGTTCCCGACACGGTCGGCGCTCTCAACCAGGCGCTCGGGGCGTTTGCGCGAAACCGAATCAACATCTCGAAAATAGAATCGCGTCCGTTGCGCGGCCGCGCGTGGGAATATCTGTTCTTTGTCGATTTCGACGGCCATCAGAATGACGAGCGGGTCAAGCGCACTCTTTCGTCACTTCGGCGCCGAACGCTTTTCCTGAAAGTCCTGGGATCGTATCCTGAAGCGAGGTCGGCCGCCGCCTAGGACGGCCGTTTTTTCATCTTGGTGAAACCCGAAGAACTCGTTGTACCGGGAGTTGCGGCAATCCATCCGTACGAACCCGGAAAACCTATCGAAGAGGTCGAGCGCGAACTCGGTATCCATGAGGCCGCCAAGCTCGCCTCGAACGAAAACCCTCTTGGCCCCTCGCCGCTTGCGGTGCGTGCGCTGCGCGAGGCGCTCGAGGACCTGAACCGTTATCCCGACGGCGGGAGCTGGGCGCTTCGTCACAAGATTGCGGCCCGCCACGGCGTCGACCCGAATCGGATTTTCCTCGGGTCGGGGTCGTGCGAGATAATCAATCTGCTCGCTTTTCTGTTCCTGCGCCCGGGGCTGAACGCCGTGACCTCCGAGCACGCCTTCGTTATCTACCAGCTTGCCACGGCGGCGACGGGAGGCTCGCTCAAGGGCGTCGCGATGCGCGACCGCTACGGGTTCGATCTCGACGCAATTGCGGACGCCGTCGACGACAATTCGCGGGTCGTGTTTCTCGC
>JBJKQX010000342.1:0-16949 GCA_046704965.1 Binataceae bacterium (SeqCode) | reverse complement strand
GACGTGTCCTTCGGGCGTTGCCTCGGCCGGGTGCCGGCTTGCGGTTTGAACGGGATAAAGCATATCGAGCAGACGCTCTTCGGCGGCTTCCTGCGCCTTGCCCTGCACGCGCACCTGCTCTTCCTCGCGCAGCATCTTGATTGCGATTTCGGTAAGGTCGCGAATCATCGACTCGACATCGCGTCCGACGTAGCCGACTTCGGTGTAGCGCGAGGCCTCGACCTTGATGAACGGCGCCTGGGCAAGCCGGGCAAGGCGGCGAGCGATTTCGGTCTTGCCCACACCTGTGGGACCAATCATGAGGATATTTTTGGGAGCGATCTCGTCACGCAGTTCGGGCACCACGTTCTGACGCCGCCATCGGTTGCGCAACGCTATCGCCACCGCACGTTTGGCGTCGTGCTGACCAACGATATAACGGTCGAGCTCCGACACGATTTCGCGCGGCGTCATCACTTGCGGTGGTCCATTCAAAAATTCTGTCATCGTCAAGCGCCTGATATGGCACACGCCCGCGGCATCTAGCCGCCGGCGCTAGAGTTCCTCGATTACGAACTGGTCGTTGGTATAAACACAAATCTCGGACGCGATCTGCATCGCGCCTTCGGCTATCTCTCGCGCCGTCATCGAAGGCGCATGGCGCAACAGGGCGCGAGCCGCCGAGAGCGCAAAGTTGCCGCCCGAGCCGATCGCAAGCACGCCGTCGTCGGGCTCGATCAGGTCTCCGGCGCCGGAAATCAGCAACGAACTCTCGACGTCGGAAACCACCAGCATCGCTTCCAGCCGCCTGAGCACCCGGTCGGTGCGCCAATCGCGCGCCATCTCAACGGCAGCGCGTCTGAGCACACCATTATACTCCTGCAACTTGCCCTCGAACTTGTCGAACAGCGTGATCGCGTCGGCCGTCGAGCCGGCAAATCCGGCCAGCACGGTCCCGTTATGGAGACGGCGAACCTTGCGCGCGCCTCGCTTCATTATGGTTGGACCCATGCTGACCTGACCGTCGCCCGCCAGGACTACGTGTCCGGCGTGCCTGATGCACAGAATAGTCGTTCCCCGCATCTTGGTTTGGTCTTCAGGCTCGCGGATGGGCACGTCGGTAAACCTCTTTCAAATGATTCATGCTCACGTGAGTATATCGCTGTGTCGTCGTAAGACTGGCATGGCCCAGCATTTCCTGAATTGATCGCAGGTCGGCGCCATTACCCAGCATATGAGTGGCGAAACAATGGCGCAGGCCATGAGGCGTTATTGTCGAAACCAGCCCTGCCCGCACCATCCGGTTCGCGACCATCTTCTCCACGCTTCGGGTCGTAAGCCTTCCACCGCGAAGATTCGTGATCACGGGGCCGTCAGGTGACCACGCAATCGGCATCGCACGCCGCCACGCGCCGAGGGCTTCGATCGCGGGCTCACCGATCGGCACCACACGATCCTTGCCGCCCTTTCCGCCGCGGACCGTGACCATCCCGATCTCTTCATCTATATCGCGCCAGTTGAGGCCGACCAGTTCTCCTACTCGAAGCCCCGACGAATAAAGCGTCTCGATTATTGCTCGATCGCGAAGCGCTGCAGGTGAGGAGCTGTCCGCGTCGAGCTCGATAAGGCGCTCGACCTCGTCCGGTTGCAGCACGGTCGGAAGCCTGCGCTCCAGCTTCGGTGAACGAAGATTTCGCGCCGGGCTCGGGGCGCCGGTCGTACCCTCACGATACCGGAAGAAGGCCTTTATCGCGCAGAGTCGCCGCTGGACCGTGGCGCGACTCGAATTTTTCATGACGTAGGCGAGATAAAGTCGGATATGGTCAGCGGTAACGAGCCCCACGTCCACGTCGTCGGAGCCCGCCGCAGGGCTTCGAACCTGCAGCAGGAATTTCCGAAAATCGGCAAGGTCGCGGCGGTAACCGCTGACCGTGTTGCCGGAGGCTCGCGATGCCTTTGCCAAGGCGGCCGCGAAATCCTCGATCTTCTCCGTCATCGACTCGCGCATTGAATACTTGATAGCTATGCTATCAGCGGTGTTTCCGGCGCAAAAGTACGGCTTGCGTCCGACGCATCCAATTCTTCGCACCGTGCGCGGGGCCCGGGCACATGAATTGCTGGCATTGTGGCCGAAATATTGAGGTCAATGAGCGAATCGGCTTCCGAGAGCACTGCCCGGGATGCGATCGCGCACTTCATGTATGCAGGAATTGCAAATTTTACGATCCTTCCTTCAACAACCAATGCCGGGAACCCATGGCCGAGCGAGTGGTCGACAAGGACCGCGCCAACTTTTGCGAATATTTTGGCCCCGCGACTCAAGGCGCTGCCGCGAACAAGGATTCGCAAAGGTCGGCAGTCAGGGCCGATTTGGAAAATCTCTTCAAAAAGAAAATTTGACGGACTCCGAGCCTGAAGGAGTTCAGGGCCTTTGACTGCTGGGGAGCACGCGTGCCGATAAAGCCACGAGTTTCAGCGATAGTATTGGCCGCCGGCATGGGCACAAGGATGCGTTCCGAGCGCCCGAAGGTGGCACACGAGCTTGGCGGCGAGCCAATGATAGCGCGGGTGCTGCGAGCGACGGACGTGCTTGCGCCCGACCCTTTGGTGGTGGTCGTCGGTTACGGGGCTGAATTGACGCGGGAGGCTGTCACGCGTTCGTTCCCGGAACACGACCCGATTTTTGCTCTTCAGACGAATCAGCGCGGAACGGGCGACGCCGCGCGGTGCGGACTCGATGTGATTCCGCGCGATTTCTCCGGCGACATCCTGATTATATATGGTGACCTTCCGATGGTGACCGGGGCAACGCTCGGCGCGTTTTTGGCCGCGCATCGGGAATGCGGCTCAAAGCTCTCGTTCATCACCTTTGAGGTTGCGGACGAAACCAGCTACGGGCGCGTCGTGCGCGACGGAGACGGCGAGGTTGTCGCTATCGTCGAGGCGCGGGACGCAAGCCCCGAGCATCTGGCAATTACCGAAGTAAACAGCGGTGTGTATCTGGTCGAAGCGACGTTGCTTCGTTCGGCATTGTCGCAACTGACTACCGATAACGCCCAGGGCGAATACTATCTCACCGACCTGGTCACGATTGCTCGTGAACAAGGATTCGAGGCACTCGCATGGCGGGCGCAACGGGGAGAGGAATTCGCAGGGGTTAACACGCGCGAGGAGATGGCACAGATGGAAACGGCGATCCGTGAAAGTGTCAATCGAAGGCTGATGTCGGAAGGCGTGACACTCGTCGACCCAGCCACGGCGTATATCTCCGAGCAGTCCGAAATCGGCCCGGACACGATAATCGGACCGAACGTTCAATTGCTGGGGCGATGCAGGATCGGCCGCGCGGTCAGAATTGAAGGCACCGCGTATCTCAGCAACGTCACGATCGGCGACCGCAGTCATATCAAGCTCGGCGTTCGCGCGGAGGATTCCGTGATCGGGCCGGAGTCAGAAATCGGCCCCTTTGCGCATCTGCGGCCGGGTACCGAGCTTGACGGACGCAACCGGATCGGGAATTTCGTTGAAACCAAGAAGGCGCGGGTAGGCTACGGAACCAAGGCAAGCCATCTTAGCTACCTCGGCGACGTGACTATCGGACGCGAGAGCAACATCGGATGCGGCGTTATCACGGTAAATTACGACGGTTACGAAAAGCATCAGACGCGCATCGGAGACCGCTGCATGGTCGGATGCGACACGCAGCTGATTGCGCCGGTCGAGGTCGCCAGTGACACATACGTTGCCTCGGGCACCACGATAGTCCGCGATATTCCGGCGGGCGCGCTCGCCGTCTCGCATCATCCGCAGGGTGAGAAGCGCGGATGGGTGGAAGGATGGCGCAAACGGCACAATGACCCCACTCCGATAGGCGGCAACGTGACCCGCGACAAATCTGACGGGAAGCGAGGCTGAGACGATGTGCGGAATAGTCGGTTACGTTGGAGAACGCAAGGCGGATCAGATTCTGCTTCGGGGGCTCGAACGACTCGAATACCGCGGCTACGATTCAGCCGGAGTTGCAACCGCGCAGCCCGACGGTAAGCTCGAAGTTCGCCGCGCGGTCGGCAAGCTCGAAAACCTGCGCAAGATGCTCGACGAATCACCGATTCCGGGCAGCGTGGGAATCGGACATACGCGATGGGCGACGCACGGACGTCCGTCCGAGCAGAACGCCCATCCCCACAAGGCGGGTCCGGTTGCGGTAATCCACAACGGAATCGTCGAAAACTTCATCGAGCTGAGAGCCCAGCTTCTGGGTCGCGGGCACAAGCTCAAGTCCGAGACCGACAGCGAAATAATTGCTCATCTGATAGAAGAGAACCTCGGCCGCGGCCTTGCCCTGACCGAGGCCGTGCGGCTTGCGGTGCGCGAGTTGCGCGGCTCGTTTTCGATCGTCGTGCTCGCAGAGAGCGAGCCGGACAAACTGGTCGCGGCCAAGACCGCGACCCCGCTGGTGCTTGGCCTCGGCGAGAACGAGAACTTCATCGCCTCCGATATCCCGGCGTTGCTCGACTACACGCGGCGCACGATCGTGCTGGAGGACGGCGAGATAGCCGAGTTGACGCGCGACAGCGTCCGCCTGATGGATTTCCACGGCGCCCCGCTCCATCGCGAGCCGCGGGTAATCCAGTGGGACGCCGCCCGCGCCGGCAAAGGCGGATATCGTCACTTCCTGCGCAAGGAGATATCCGAGCAGCCCCAGGCATGGATTGACACGATGGCGGGGCGCGCGACGCCAGCGTCCTCGCAGGTCACCTTCGAAAGCGAGCTTCTTCCGCCCGACGGCCCCGAAGGCGTGAAGCGAATCGTGATGGTGAGCGCTGGTGCGTCGTGGATCACGTCGCTAATCGGCAAGTTCATCATCGAGCGCATCTGCGATATCCCGGTCGAGGTCGATTACTCGGGCGAGTTCCGCTATCGCCGCCCACCGCTGGGCGCCGGAACCGTCGTGTTCGCGGTTTCGCAGTCGGGGGAGACGGCGGATACCCTCGCGGCGGCCGAGGAAGCAATCGCGCGCAGTGCCCACGTCATCGCACTGACGAACACGCTCGACTCATCGATCGCGCGTCGGGCGCAGGCGCAGCTCTATACACGATGCGGCCCCGAGATAAGCGTTACGACGACCAAGTGCTTCATCACCCAAATCGAATCGTACTTCCTGTTCGCGATTCACCTGGGGATACGACTTGGCAAACTGTCCGAACACGAGGCGGAGAATCTGCTGCGGCCTGCCTTTCAAATCCCGAATCAGATCGAAAGTATATTCTCGCTCGAGGACGCCATCCGGCAGATTGCGCGCAAGTATTCACTAGCAAGCGACTTTCTCTATATTGGCAGAGGCATCAATTACCCTGTCGCGCTTGAGGGCGCGCTCAAGCTCAAGGAGATTTCGTACATCCATGCCGAGGGCTATTCGGCAAGCGAAATGAAGCACGGGCCGATAGCGCTGATCGACGAGCGGATGCCGGTGGTCGTGATCATCCCGAACGACGACCTTTTCGAAAAGACGCTTTCGAATATGAAAGAGGTCGAATCACGCAACGGGCGGATCATCGCGCTGACCGACCGGAAAACGCCGGAGCTCGAGGAGATAGCCGCGGACATAATCGAGGTGCCGCAGGTCAATCCGCTTCTGACGCCGGTGCTGATGACCATTCCGCTGCAACTGCTCGCCTACCATATAGCGGTCGAGCGTGGCACAGACGTCGATCAGCCGCGCAACCTGGCGAAATCGGTCACGGTGGAATAGCCACATCGGACTTTCCGCCTGACAGCGGGCGGGTGGCTCGATCATTCGTAGCGCAGCGCTTCGATCGGATGTAACCGGGAAGCCTTGCGCGCCGGATAGTAGCCGAAAAACACTCCCACCGCCGCAGAGAAGACGAATCCACCCACGATTGCCGTCGGCGATAGGAGGGTCGGCCAGTGTGCAACCACCGAGATCAACTTCGAAATAACGATACCCAGGATGGCCCCCGCCAGTCCGCCCAGCACGCTGAGCAGCACCGCTTCGACCAGGAACTGCAGCATGATATGGACGCGGCGCGCTCCGATTGCCATCCGGATTCCGATCTCGCGCGTGCGCTCCGTCACGCTGACCAGCATGATGTTCATGATCCCGATTCCACCCACGATGAGCGAGATCGACGCCACCGTCGCGAGCAGGACCGCCATCACGTTGCTTGCCGACTCGGACGCCTGCGCCACTTCGTTGAGGCTGCGCACCGTGAAGTCGTCGTCCTGGCCGGGCTGAATGTGATGTCGCTGGTGCAGAATCTTCTCGACTTCGGTCTGTGCCAGCGGAACGTCTGCGGCGCTGCGCGCCTTGACGAAAATGATATTGACCACGCCGGAAAGCTGAGGCGGGTTGCCGAACGGATTAATCACCGAAAGATTGGACTGATAGATGGGGCTCTGCGCGTTGGTAACCTGCACGCCGATATACGGATTAAGTACGGGGTTGGTTGAGCCGGTCGTCGCCGAGGCTATCGTTGCGGTAACCTGGGAGGCGCCCAGCACTTTACGCTGGGCGGTCGTGAACGGCATCAACACCACGTCGTCCTGATCCTGGCCCCATCCCGACTGCCCTTTGACAGATAGCACCCCGACCACGCGCAGAGGGAAGTTCCTCACTCGTATCGTCGCGCCCACCGGGTCAACACCGGCCGGAAACAGGTTCCGGACAACCGTCTGGCCGAGCAGACACACGGGCGCGGCACCCTGCTCCTCCTCTTCCGTGAAGTTGCGCCCCTCCGCGACCGGCCAGTCGCGGATCTCCAGATATGACGGCGTGACTCCGTTGACGCTGGTGCTCCAGTTCTGGCCGCCGTACACCACCTGCGCGATCTGCCGGTCCTGGTAGCTGACCGCCTCCACTGCACGCGCGTGCTTTCGAATCGCTTTTCCGTCGGCCATCGTCTGGGTTGAAACGCTGCCGAGGCCCGCGCGCACGCCGTTTGAGGTCGTTGCGCCGGGCAGCACTACGAGCAGGTTGGTGCCCAGGCTCGCGATCTGCGCCTGCACCGAGGCCTTGGCGCCGTTGCCAACCGCGACCATCGCTATCACCGCCGCCACGCCAATAAAGATTCCCAGCATCGTGAGCGCGGCGCGCATCTTGTTGCGCTGCAACGCGCGCGCCGCTGCGGTCACCGCCATCGTGCCAAACGTCCACAAATCGGCATCCTGAACCGACGCGGTTTCGACGGGCACCGCGGCGGCCGCCGCGCGTTCGGGCCCAGCCGCTCCCGCGGTGCGAGTGTCGGACACGATCTGGCCGTCACTAAAGGTCACGGTGCGGTTGGCATAAGCGGCAATCTTCGGATCGTGGGTGACCAGGATTACCGTGATCCCGTGATCGCGATTGAGACGGCCAATGATCTCCATGATCTCGGCCGAGTTGGTGGTGTCCAGATTTCCGGTCGGTTCATCGGCCAACAGTATCGCGGGATTGTTGACCAGCGCGCGCGCAATCGCGACGCGCTGCTGCTGGCCGCCGGACAACTGATTGGGAAAATTCAGCTCGCGTCCTTGCAGCCCCAGCAGATGCAACAGGGCCGTCGCGCGCGCCCGGTCCTCGCCGGTCCGCTGCGAATAGAAGAGCGGCATCTCGACGTTTTCCTGTGCGCTCGTTCGGGCGAGCAGGTTGAAATTCTGGAACACGAAGCCGACCTGGCGGCTGCGCACCGCCGCCAGTTCCTCCTCGCTCAGCCCCGCAACGTCCTGGCCTTCGAGCAGGTAGCTTCCACTGGTCGGCCGATCGAGGCACCCCAGCACGTTCATCAGGGTCGATTTACCGGAGCCTGACGCACCCATGATCGCGACGAATTCGCCGCGCGCGATGCGCAAGCTGATGCCGCGCAGCGCATTCACTTCGACCTCGCCGAGTTTGTAAACCTTCCAGAGGTCGATAATCTCGATTACCGTTCGAGCGTTTGAGTCTGTTTCGTTCATGTCAGTGCGGGAAGCGCATGCCCGGCGGGCGCATCATCGGAGCGTTGATCGGCCGAACTTCGTCAGTGATTACTTCGTCGCCGGGCTTGAGCGGGCCGTTTACCATCTGAACCCAGGTGCCGTCACTTAAACCCACCGTGAGCGAGACCGGCCGGATACCCGACCCGTCGCGAACCCACACCGTGGCCTTGTCTCCGTTCGGTCGACCGTTCTGCAGTGAGACCGCCTGCTGGCGCGCCTGGGTCGCGGGATGGAACCGGATCGCGTCGGCGGGAATCCGTACAACGTTGTCGCGCCGGGCGGTGGTAATAGTCACGTTCGCTGTCATCCCCGGCTTGAGCAGGAGCTCGGGATTGGCCACGCGCACGACCACGTCATAGGTAACCACGTTCTGCACGGTAATCGGCGCCTGCCGCACTTGATCGACCACGCCGTCGAACTTTCGGTCACCGTATGCGTCGACGGTGAACTGCGCACGCTCGTCATCGTGCACGCTTCCTATGTCGGATTCGCTGACGTTGGTATCGACCTGCATCTTGGTCAGGTCCTTGGCAATCAGGAACAGTGTCGGCGTCTGGAAACTCGCGGCTACGGTCTGTCCCACGTCCACGTTGCGTGAGATTATCGTTCCGTCCACCGGCGAGACGATATTGGTATAGTTGAGCTGGACCTCCGCGTCCTCGAGGTTGGCTTTCGCCTGCTGGATGGTGGCCTTGTCGAGCGCCACCTGCGCAACCGCCTGCTTCCAGACATTGAGCTGACTATCGACTGTGTCCGGCGACACGACCTTCTCCTTGCCCAGCTCTAGGTCGCGCTTGTACGTTACCTTCTGGTACGCGAGATTGGCCTCGTCCTTGCCCAACTGAGCGCGCGCGTTGGCAAGCGCCGCCTTCGATTCATCGACCTTGACCTGGAACGGGCGCGGGTCGATCTTCGCGATCAACTGACCCTTTTTGACGGATGAATTGAAGTCCGCATACAGCGCGACGATCGGACCGGAGACATAGCTTCCGACCTGAACCACCGTGACCGGGTTGACGGTTCCTGTGGCGCTGACCGATTTGATAATCGCACCGCGCGTGACCTGGGCGGTCATGAATCGCGGCGCGTCACCGCGGTCATGTAGAAAATAGAAGCCTACGCCGATCGCGATTGCGGCTCCCAAGATCGAGCGCCATGCGATCTTCCACGCTGAACCCTTCATTCGGGTCCTCCATCTGACGATGCGTGCATCAGGGTGAAGCGAGTAGCCTGACCGTTATACGTTTGGCGGCACCAATCGTTACACTGCAAAAGCGTTGCCACCCGTAGGGAACGGATTGCGCCGATAATCGAAGGAGGGATGGATGTCGATGGAGCGTGAGGCACCACTTTCGGGTATCAGGGTCATCGACTTGACCCGTTATCTTGCCGGTCCTTTCTGCACTCAAATGCTCGGCGATTATGGCGCCGAAGTTATCAAAATAGAGCCGGTTGAGGGCGCCCGTTCGGAGATGGGCAAATACAGCGGACGCGACAGTTATTTTTTCCTGAGCGCGAATCGCTCAAAGAAGAGTGTCCAGATCGCAATCAAGAAGCCCGAGGGGCGTGAGCTCCTTATGCGCCTCATTGACGCCTCGGACGTCGTGGTCGACAACTTTCGGCCCGGCGTCATGGAGGCGATGGGTCTCGGACACGACCAACTGGCGGCGCGAAATCCGCGTATCATCACCTGCAACATCTCCGGCTTCGGCTCGAACGGCCCGATCGCCGAACGTCCCGGGTTCGACCAGATAGCACAGGGTATGTCCGGCCTGATGAGCGTGACCGGGACTGACGGCAGCGGTCCGACGCGTGTCGGTATAGCGATATGCGACCTTCTGGCCGGAATCTTTGCCGCGCAGGGCATCCTGCTGGCCCTCGAATCGCGCCATCGGACCGGTCGTGGTCAGCGCGTCGAGACCTCACTGCTCGAATCGATCGTGAGCATCCTTAGCTGGTCGGCGGGAATCTACTTCGAAACCGGCAAATCACCGCGGCCGCAAGGCAATCATCATCCGCTCTCATCTCCCCACGGCGTGTTCGAAGCCTCCGACCGGCCCTTCAATATCGCGGTGGGAAATGAAGCGATGTGGCGAAAGTTCACCGGGATAATCGGCAGGCCCGATCTGTCCGATGACGAACGCTTCACGACGGTCGCGCTTCGAGTCCGCAACCGCTCTGCGCTCACCGAGGAGATTAACCGTGCACTGGCCGCGAATCCGGCCGACTATTGGATCGAGCTTCTGAACCGCGAAGGAATTCCGTCGGGACCGATCCTGACGATCGAGGAAATGTTCCAGCATCCGCAGATAGCGGCGCGCGAGATGATGCTGCGGATGCCGCATCCGGTGCTTGGCACCTACCTGACCACCGGGCTGGCGGCAAATCTCGCCGACACTCCGGGACGGGTGTCGCGTCCGCCGCTTCTCGGCGAACATACTGAAGAAGTTCTTCGCGCGCAGGGAATCGACGCGAACGAGATCTCCCGGCTTCGAGCAGCGGGTATCGTCGGCGGATAAAAGAAACGGCCCGGGCATTACGCTCCGGGCCGTCGATTGTGTCTTTTTGCCGAAAAGCGGCTGGCAGGACTACTCGCCGCCGCGTTCCTGGAAGCCTTCGAGGTTGCGCGAGCGGCCTGTTTGACGCAGCTTGCGCAGCGCCTTTGCCTCGATCTGCCGGATACGCTCGCGGGTTACCGCGAACTGCTTGCCGACCTCTTCGAGCGTGTAGTCGGTCTTCTGGCCGATACCGAAGCGCATCCTGAGGATTTGCTCCTCGCGCGGCGTCAGCGTGGCAAGGACTTTACGCGTCTGCTCACCGAGATTCGACTGGATGGCCGATTCCACCGGTGAAGGTGCAAGCTCGTCCTCAACGAAATCGCCGAGCGAGCTTTCCTCCTCGTCGCCGATCGGAGTTTCAAGCGAGATGGGCTCCTTGACGATCTTGAGCACCTTCTGGACCTTGTCGAGCGGCATCTCCATCTGCTCGGCAATCTCCTCAGGGCCCGGCTCGCGTCCCAGACGCTGCACCAGCAGGCGCGTGACGCGCAACAACTTGTTGATCGTCTCGACCATGTGGACCGGGATTCGGATGGTGCGGCCCTGGTCGGCGATCGCCCGCGACATCGACTGCCTGATCCACCACGTGGCGTACGTGGAAAACTTGTATCCGCGCTGATATTCGAATTTGTCCACCGCGCGCATCAGGCCGATATTGCCTTCCTGGATGAGATCCAGAAAGCCGAGCCCGCGGTTGGTGTAACGCTTGGCGAGGCTGACCACCAGACGCAGGTTCGCCTCGGTAAGCTCTTTCTTGGCGCGCCGGCTCTTGTCCTGGCCCGCGGCGATAGTCTCAAGGGAGCGCGTAAAATCTTCGCCCGACGCCCTTACGCGCTTCTCGATCGCCTTCATGGCTTTCTGGGCGTCTTTGATGTTCTGGGCGATATCGAGAAGGTTTTCGCGCGTCTCACCGACCTTGAGAACGTGGCGACGATCTTCGGCCTCGGACGCCTCCTTGAGCAATTGCGACTTGGGGCGTCCGGTCTCCTGCTCGTAGCGCTCGATTATGTTTTCCGCCCGATGGTAGTCGAACCGCATCCGGCGCATCTCGGCGATTATTGCCTCGAGCAGGCGATGCGAAAGCTGCATCGAATGCAGCTCTTTGCGGAGTTTCTCCTTGAGCCGAATGTGCTCCTTTTCGAGCTTGGGTCGGCGCCGCGGTCCGGGTTTGCCTCGAAGCAGCTCGTTTTCGAGCTTCTCTATCTTGGCACCGAGTTCCTTGAGCTTTTTGAGCGAGGTTTGGAGCTTCTTGAGTTGTTTTTCGTCGGCTTCGGGACCGGCTGCTTCTTCCTCCGAATCGGACGAGGCTTCCTCGTTCGTTTCGTAGATTTCTCGCAGGTCAACTTCTCCCTCGAATACGCCTTCAGCGAGCCCCGTGACCCGCTCCAGCGTCACCGGTGAGCCGAGAACTTCCTCTTCGACCTCTTTTTCCCCGGCTTCGATACGCTTGGCAATCTCAACCTCCTGCTCGCGCGAGAGGAGTTGAAAATTGCCCATCTCCTTGAGATACAGACGTACCGGGTCGGAAGATTCGCCGACGGTCTCGGTGGCGGGCGTCTCTGCCGCCTCTTCAGGCTCTTCACGCCCCTCTTCGCTATCAGCTTCGTTGCCGTCGCCGGGAACCTCCTCGAGCACCTTGATATCGAGGTCTTCGAAGCTGTCCAGCGCCGCTCGGAGGTCGGCCGGCGAGGCGACATCCTGGGGCAAAAAATCGTTTACCTGGTCGAAAGTCAGATAACCCTGCTCGCGACCAAGGTCGACCAGTCCCTGCAGGTCTTTTCCTTCAAACTTTGGCTTCATTCTCTCTCAATTCCGCCAAGTTAAACCTCGTGCCCGGCTTGGGCGGGCAGAATAGCAGAATCAGTATTTATTAGAAGTCGAAGCGGGGCGGTTCGGAAGATGCCTCACATTCAGGACAGACCAAATTACGTGGCGCGCCACGGCTACGCGCGTAACCTGCAATCCTACCGGCAATGACCAAAACGTGTCAAACTCTTCCTATCAATAACGGACGATATAACCAAATTTATTCTTCAAATCGCCCTACCCCTTGCCCCACATTCTTAATTATATGCATGCTTAAGCGGTTTTGCCCGCCAAATTCATGCAAAATTCTCTGAATCCAGCCTTCCCATCCTAACCTGAAGCGCACGCTCAAGCCTTGTTAAGTCATCTTATATTTCTTCTTCTCAGCTTTGGCGCAATCCTCGTCGGCTCCGAGCTCTTCACCAACGGCGTCGAGTGGACCGGCGAAAAGCTCGGTATAGCCGAAGCTGCGGTCGGCAGCCTGCTCGCCGCAGTCGGGACGGCTCTGCCCGAAACCTTCATCCCACTGGTCGCCCTGATAATGAGCCGCGGCCATCCGGGGCCCCATGCGCAGGTCGGTGTCGGCGCGATTGTTGGAGCGCCCCTGATGCTGTCTACGGTGGCGCTTGCGGTGATGGGCGCGGCGACGCTGGCGTTCCGCAAACGCAGGAAACAGACCGCACTCAGGGTCATCCGGGAGGATGCCCGGCGTGACCTCGGATTCTTTTTGATCGTGTTCGCGGCGGTTTTGCTCACTGGTTCCGTGATTGACCTTGGAACGGTCTCGCGCCGCCTGCTGGCGGTCCTTCTACTTCTAATTTACGTGCTTTACGCAGCCCGGATGCTTCAAATCGAGCGAAGCTCCGAGGCCGAGGTTGAGCACGGTCTCTACTTCGAATACGTATTTCGAGGTCGATCGGATACCCCCCGCCTGTGGGTAACTCTCCTTCAGGTTTTGGCGGGAACTCTCGCAATCCTGCTCGGTGCCCAGGAATTCGTCAATCAAATTATCGATTTTTCCGCTCACGCAGGGATAAACCCCGGGGTGTTGTCACTCATCCTGAGTCCGCTTGCGACAGAGTTGCCGGAGAAGTTCAACTCCGTCGTCTGGATTCGCCGCAACAAGGACCACCTTGCACTCGCGAATATCACCGGCGCGATGGTCTTCCAGTCGTGTATACCGGTCGCGCTTGGTCTTCTCTTCACGCCCTGGCATCTGGCGCCGCCCGAGATACTGGCTGGAGCAATCGCGATTGGCTCTTCCGCCATCCTCTATGTGAATCTGCGGGACTCGGAACTGGGATTGCCGACCCTGGCTTTGGGCGCTGCTGCGTACGCGGTTTTTATTGCCGGGCTCGCCTTCCTGGGAGTCTTGTGAAGCCCGATAGGCTGTGCAAACAGCGCGCGGCCGTGCAAGATTGCGAATTGTCAGCTTGCTCATGAACACGTGGCAGGAAATATCCGCCGACTTCTACCGTAATCGGCTTCTGTTCGGCGAGCCGAACGAAAAGCGAATCGTTTCCGTCGAGATTGCCTCGCAGAACGAGGTCGAGATCTTCAGGCGTGAGGGCGAAACCGTCGTTCGCGAGCGGCGCCCGCTGCAACTGTTTGCAATCGTCGACGATCCGGCGAGGCTCGAAGGCCTGCGCGCCAAATACGACGTACGGGACCTCGCAGGCGATTTCCCATACCGGCATCTTGTCACTTTCTCCTCGACCGGCGTGCTCGACGCCTTCAAGCGCCATATTCGCGCCGCCACCGGCAAGAACGCCGGCGCACCCGACGCCCCGTACCTGGTGCTTGCCGACCCCGTCGAGCAACATCTGATGCTGACCGGGATGACCCATTTCATCGGGCTTGAATTCGCCGACCTGCGCCGCCTTCAAATCGATATCGAGACCTACATAACTCCGGGTTTCGAATTCCCCTCGGCCGCGCGCGAAACCGACCGGGTGATTGCGATTTCGATAACGGACTCGACCGGCTTTGAGTGCGTGCTTCGCGGCGACCGGATGGACGAGCGCACGATGCTTGAGGAGATGGTGCGAATCGTCCGCGAGCGCGACCCGGACGTAATCGAGGGCCACAACCTGTTCCGGTTCGATCTCGAATACCTCGAAGCGCGGGCCCGTCGCCTCAAGGTGAAACTCACGCTCGGGCGCGACGGCAGTGCAATCTCGGCGCGTGCGTCCCGCCTTCAGATTGCAGAGCGATCCATCGCCTATCGCCGCTACGACATCTACGGCCGCAGTATCATCGACACCTGGATTCTGGCCCAACACTACGACATCGCAAGCCGCGAACTCGAAGGCTTCGGGCTTAAAGAACTCGCCCAGCATTTCGGCTTTGCCCGCGAGGCGCGCGTTTATATCGACCCCTCGCGGATTCGCGACTATTTCGAGCACGAGCCGGATACGCTCTTCGAATACGCCCTCGACGATACTCGGGAGACTCGCGCGCTGGCCGAATTGCTGTCACCCAGCTACTTCGTTCAGGCGCAGATTTTCCCGTACTCATATCAGAACGCCGTTCTGCGAGGAAACGCAACCAAGATCGACGCCTTGATGCTGCGGGCTTACCTGGCCGCCGCCAGTTCGGTTCCGTCCGCGGGCGCTCCAAAGCCTGTTGCCGGCGGTTACACCGAGATGCGTCGATGCGGAGTGGCGAAAAACGTCTTCCACTGTGACGTGACGTCGCTGTATCCGTCGCTGATGCTCCAGTTCGGGCACGCTCCGGCGTCCGACAGCCTCGGAGTTTTCCTCAAGATGCTTGGCGACCTGCGAAGTTTTCGGGTGCGCGCCAAGGCGGCGGCGCGCGAGCTTGAAGGAAACTCGCGGCGCAACATGAATGCCCTTCAGCAGACTTTCAAAATCCTGATCAACTCGTTTTACGGGTATCTGGGTTTCTCGATGGGCCACTTCAACGACTTCGAGCAGGCCAACGCCGTGACCCGTCGGGGTCGTGAACTGATCCAACTCGCGGTCGCCGAACTCGAGGCGCGCGGTGCACAGGTTATCGAGGTTGACACCGACGGTATCTACTTCGTGATGCCTGACGGTTCGGACAGCGAAGACGCGGCCGAGGCCCTGCTCGAGGAAATCGGCACCCTGATGCCCGAGGGAATACGGCTTGAAATCGACGGGCAGTACGCCGCGATGTTCAGTTACAAAATGAAGAACTACGTGCTGCTCGACCGCTCGGGCGAGATGACGATTCGCGGCTCGGGGTTAAAGTCGCGCGGGCTGGAGCGCTTTCAGCGCCGCTTCATGGAGGAGACGTTTCGCCTCCTGATGAGCGACCGGGGCGAACGCTTGCAGGCGCTCAAGGGCGAATATCTCGACCGTATCGCGCGCCACGAAATCGGCATCAAAGAGCTGATGAAAACCGAAACCCTGCAGGATTCGCTGGACAATTATCGCGAAAAGGTCGGAGGCAAGCGGCGCAACGCAGCCGCAGCCTATGAGCTCGCAATCAAATCCGACCGCGCTTATATTGCCGGCGATCAGGTTTCCTATTACGTCACGGGGCAGAACCGGCGGGTCAAGGTCGCTGCGGCAGCCAAGCTGGTTTCCGAATACGACCCCGCAAACCCTGACGAAAACGTTGAGTATTACCAAGCGAAGCTGAACGACCTTTACGAGAAGTTCCGCCCGTTCGCCGAGCGCGTGGGACTGTTTCCGGCCTCGGAATTCGAAAAACCCGCACCCGGCAAGGCACAAGGCGAGATCTTCAAGGAGTCTTCCCCCACCGAATCCGGAGAAGGCAACTAATGATGCGTTCGGCCGTGCTCCTTCACCGACGCCTGGTCGTTGCCGGCATCGCGCGCCGTAGCCTTGAGGCCTTCGTTATCGCCATCGCGGCTTGAGCGGTAGACTCGTTCAGCGAGAGCGGCCGCGCCCTCGATAATCCCCTCAATTAGCTCGCGTACCGTGGTGATCTCGTGGATCATGCCCGAGATTTCACCCGCCGCCATCGTGCGCTCCGAGATCGGCGCATTGCGAAGCTCTTTCAGATACCGCGCGCGAATTCCGCCCTGCTCCTCGGCCGAAGCGCGCACGGCCTCACTCTCGTATTCGCGCAGGATACGCGTCGTAAACGCTCTGACAGGTTTCCCGGTCATCAGGGCCGATATTGTAGTGCCGGTTTCCTCGGTCTCCAGTATCCGCTGCTTGACCCAGTCCGCCACTTCGCTTTCCGCCGTCGCCATGAAGCGCGTGCCCAGCTGAATACCGCATGCGCCAAGCGCGAGCGCCGCCAGGAACCCGCGCGCGTCGCCGATTCCGCCCGCGGCAACGACCGGCACCTTGACCGCGTCAACCACCTGCGGCACCAGCGGCAGCGTGGAGACGCGGCCCACGTGTCCACCCGCTTCCATCCCCGAGGCGACTATCGCGTCGGCACCCTCGGCCTCGACCCGAATCGCATGGCGCACCGACGGGATGACCGGAAGCACGATCGTTCCTGCCTCCTTGAACCGCTGAACTATATTGAGGCCCGGGTCGCCGCGCCCCGTCGTCACTATCGGCACGCCCATCTCGATACATACTTCGGCCCGCGACTGGGTAAACGCGCGTCCGATCGGAGTGATATTGACCGCGAACGGACGCGAGGTCAGAGACCGTGTCCGATCGA
>JBJKQX010000341.1:0-5604 GCA_046704965.1 Binataceae bacterium (SeqCode) | reverse complement strand
AACCCGGTGCCCGGCGTAGACCACAGGTTAGTCCAGCCAGCTGACGAGGGGTTCGATCATGCCGGACAAAACCTACAAGATAATCGAAGTTGTTGGAGTGTCCGAGGAAAGTATCCAGCAGGCCGTTCGCAACGCTTTGACCAAAGCGCATCAGACCGTTCGGCACGTCGACTGGTTTGAGGTAAATGACATACGGGGCTCGGTAAAACACGACGGCAGTCCCGTATTTCAGGTCGAAGTGCGAATAGGATTTCGACTCGAAGAACGCCCCGCTGACTGATTCATTCTCATTCGCCCGTATCGCGCGGCTGGGGCCCGCGTATATTGGGTTGAAGCGTCGGCTCAAGCGGCCGGCCGATTGCACACAATAGAGGCCAAAGGGAGGCCGAATGAAATTCGGGACTTTTCTGTATCAGACTTCGCCGACCGGTCTTGGGTCGGTGGCACGCAAGGCTGAAGAGTTAGGCTTCGAATCGGTATGGTTGCCGGAGCACATTATTCTCCCGGTCGATTACAAATCGGCCTATCCGTATACGGCAAACGGCCGGATGCCGGCGCCGCCCGACACTCCTCTTCATGATCCGATGCTGGTGCTCGCGTATGTCGCGGGAATCACGAGCAAAATCAGGCTTGCCACCGGAATCTACGTTCTGCCCATCCGGAATCCGTTCACGACCGCGAAGGCGGTCGCGAGCCTCGACGTGCTTTCCGGCGGACGGTTCATCTTTGGCGTTGGTATCGGATGGCTCGAAGAGGAATTCGAGGCGGTCGGGATGAACTTCAAGGACCGCGCGCTCCGCAGCCGCGAGTATATCGCTCTGATGAAGGAGCTGTGGACCAAGGAAGACCCCGTGTACGAAGGCAAGACAGTTAGCGTCAAAGGGGTCAGGTTCATGCCCAAACCGGTCCAGAAACCCTATCCGCCGATCGTCTTCGGTGGCGACAAGGAGCCTTCGCTGCGCCGAGCCGCTCGCTTTGGCGACGGATGGTACGGAATAGCCGAGTCGATGGACCACATCGGCGGGGTCATCCCGCGGCTTCGCGAGCAGGAACGCCAACAGGGCCGCTCCAAGCCGCTCGAACTGACGGTGACTCCCAGGTTCGGGTCGATGGTCACGGCAGATCAGGTCAGGCAGCTTTCGGAGATGGGTGTCGATAGAGTGCTGCTCGCGGCCGGACCTGCAACCAAGGATTCACTTGCCGCGATGGAGCGGTTTCAGGCTGAAGTGATGTCAAAGTTCTGACCCGACCTGCCCTGATTCGGACTCGTGATGGGGGCTCGTGACGCCGCTTTTCCCATACCGGTTCGACGTTTATCATCGATTAGGGGTCAGCGAGGCACGTGGAGGCGTGCTTGAGCCATGAAGATTTGCCCGCGGTGCGAGAAGACCTATCCTGATACCGAAGCATTTTGTCAAACCGACGGTAGCGCCCTGGTAGCAAAGGGACCGGCGTTTGCCGAACAGGGCTCAACGTCCGGGTCGGCTGGCGCAGGAGTCGAGTGTCCGGTATGCGGAGGCAAGGCCGAGCCCGGCGAAGTGATCTGTAATTTCTGCGGTACGCGTCTGACCACGGAAGACGGCGAGGAGACGGCTGAACCGTCCCAGCGGTCACAAACAGCTTCGCGGCCGGGCACGCAGGTGTATCGCGGTTCGGGAACCGGGTCGGGATCAGGTTCGGGAGGCGGTCGCCGCCGTCGGACATGGGCTGTAATCGGCTATCTGGGCGCTGCGGCCCTGGCGCTGGCTGCAGGAGTTTATCTTGCGCTGAATTTGAGCCCGGGCGAGCCGTCGAAGGTCGCGACCGCGCCTACGCCGTCCGCCGTGGCAACTCCCGCCGAAGCCGCGGCCGGCCCGACTGTCGCGCTGGCAACGAATCCTGCGCTGCAGGTCGTGAGCCCGACCGGATCGGCGGCTCCCGAGCGCGATTTGGCAACCGCACGTAGCAAGTTCGAAGACGGCAAGCCGTCGCTTCTCGACGCGTACAGGGCGGTGCTTTCGGGCAGCCCTGGAGTAAGCGACGGAATGATGGTGCGAATACACGTGCTTCCTGACGGAACCGTTAATCATGTGGCTGTCACGACGTCGACTTCGCCCAATCCGGACCTCGACGCGAAGGTCGTGAAGTCGATCAGCGGATGGAAGTTCGCGACGTCCTCGGCTCCGCAAGTGAAAATTGACTACCCGATTATCTTCGCTCCAACCGCCGCCGACAGGGCGAAGATTGAATCCGCGCTGCAAACCAAGGTGGCCGGTCTCTCGCCGTCGGAGGCGCCTGAGTATGCTTACTCAATGCCGACCCCGGCCGTCGCTCCCACGCCGAAAGTCGCCGCCGCTCCAACCCCTGCGCCCGCGCCGACTCCTGCCGAAGCGCGACCCGCGCGTCGCGTCGCGCCCCGTCGCGCGCCCAGGGAACGACTCGCGGCAATCCCCAAGCCGACACCATCCCTGCTTGATCGGGTCCAGCAGGCGCTCAAGTCCAACCGCAAGCTGCGCGGAGCGCATGCTTACACAGCGGGCGGTACGGTTACGCTCTACGGTCGCGTTTTCGACAACAACGCCAAGTATCTTGCCGAGCGGGTCGTCAAGCGGGTGCCGGGTGTGACCGGAGTGGCGAACACTCTGACCACCGATACAGCCAAGTGGGCGGCCGAGCAGGCGACAATAGCTCAGCAACTTCAGAATGCGGGTCTGCCCAATGTAACCGTCAAGGTCATCGGGAGTGACGCGTATCTTGGAGGAACGGTGAAGACTGAACTTGAAAGACAGCGCGCCGTCACGATAGCGGAAGCAGCCGCACCGGTAAGAGTGCGCTCGAATCTGATTCGAGTGGAAACGGGAAGAGTCTTCGGCTTTTGACTCGCAGATCGACAAAGAAAGAAGTCACAATCTGCCTCGGCGTGCGTTGGGTTGCGGCTTGAGTTGAAATTTGCAGCTATTGACATCGCCGGAATGTAGAGTTTATATGACGTTAGAGTACGGCGAATGTCGTTTCTCCCACCGAGGAGGTTTCGTTCTCATGGCTGAGGCACCCACGACCTGCAAACAGGCCTTTGAGATGATGCCGGGTCGCTTTAACAAGGACGCGGCAAAGGGGTTAAACGCCGTCTACCAGTTCGATCTTTCGGGCGATGGCGGTGGTAAGTGGCACGTTGCCATCAAGGATGAGCAGTGCGAAGTAAAAGAAGGCGCCCATCCGTCACCCAATATCACTATTTCGATGACGGCTCAGGACTACCTTGACATGGTGTCCGGCAAGCTCAACGGGCAGGTCGCTTTCATGAGCGGCAAGCTTCGTATCGCGGGAGACATGGGGCTTGCTCTCCGGATGCAGAGCTTGTTTCAATAACAGGACTGTATTATTCAGAAGTTCCAGCATCGAGCCCGACAGGGTGCGGGCTCGATGCTGGAAAGAACACCGTCCAGACAAAACTTCCGAACGACTGCCAGCAAGCCTGATTCATCTTTATTCTTAGTTTCACAGGAACTCGGCGCGGAGCCGGAACCAACATAAAATAGTCACGCTAATTAATCAGCTTGGGTCACTCAGCGGACTACCGTACCGAATACGACAAACTCATGATGCCAGAATCCTGCGATCGATATGATCGATAGGACAACGGTTCACTCTGCGAGGGGAGAGAGGAGCCAGATGAGTTCAAAGGATGCCTCTGACGTGGTTGAAGTCAGCATGACCGACGACAATCCTAACGATGCCGGTGATCATGACGAAAACCTGCTTGCAAGGAAGCTATCCAAAGAACTGAGCAATTGGCGACGACAGCGTAACGTCTCGCGTCCCAGACGGCCGGAAGGCCCGGGATCGTCGAATATGCAATCCGAGCCTGCTCGCACCATCCGTGTTCGAGGACATGAAACACTGGTGGTGAGAAAACCGAAGCTTGCTTCCAAGCCGCCCGTTTCTTCCACGCCCGAAAGCGACTGAGCTGCGCCCGCGAGAAATCGCGATCGGCGCGACCTGGAATTCGGGCCGCACCCGTTTCCTTTCAGGTGCGAAAAACTTCAACCGGCGCGCCGCGCGACGCCTGTCGCGCGGGATAGATCGTTGCGAATAAACACAAAACGATCGACGCGACCGATACCCACAGGAAGTTGATCGGGTTAATAGCCACCGGCACGGTTGATATACCGTAAATTTGCCTGGGTATGTGGATGAATTGGTAGTGTGAAAGCGCGAGACATCCGCCATAGCCGATTATCGCGCCCGCAACGGTCCCGACTGCTCCGACGATCAGGCCTTTCAGAACGAATATCAGCCACACGTCGCTCCTGCTCGCCCCCATCGCCATCAGTACCGCGATATCCTTGCGCTTCTCCATCACTACCATGATGAGAGTGGCGATCAGATTGAATGCCGCGACTCCGATCAACAGCATAAGTACCAGCGTGTAGACCAACTTCAACAGCGCGAAGCCTGCGGAGGCGGACTGATTGTACTCGGCCCAGTTGCGAACCACGTAAGGCGGTCCGAACTCGCGTTTGAGCGCCTGGGTAACCCGGTCGGTTGCGGCGAGGTTGCTAAGATGGACGTCGATTCCGTCGACTTTTCCCTCGCGCCCGAAGAAACTTTGCGCCCGACTGAGTTGGACGAAGGTCATATTCGTGTCGAGGTAATTCATGCCGGAATCGAATATCGCTCCGACCGCGAATGTACCGGTCTTGGTCGCCAGCGTACTTGAATTTGCGCCGGATAGTATCGGCGCGACCATACGGACCGTGTCGCCGATTTTTACTTTGAGTTTCTTTGCGAGAGTAATCCCGATCGCCACCGTTCCGTCGGGCGCTTTGGCCGACGATTCAGCAACATAATGAAGTTTGCCGGCAACGATATAGCGCGCCCAGTCGGAGCGCACCGCCGGGTTGCCAGACTGGACGCCGCGGACAAGAACGCCGCCGACTCCACGGCCCGAACTTAGCATCGCCTGTCCGACCAGGAACGGGTCCGATCCGCTTACGTCCGCGACCCCGTCGATTAGTTTCTGAAGTTTTGCGTAATTGGTGTTCGACCCCTGTTCGCTTAGCAGCTGAACCTGCGGACTGAGCGCGAGCACACGTTCCTTGAGACTGTGCTCGAAACCGCCCATCACGGCGAGAGTGATTGTGAGCGCCGCGACACCGATCATCACACCGGTTGCGGTAAACAGCGTGGTTGCCGAGATGAACGCGTCCTTGCGACGCGCCCTCAGGTAACGAAGGGCGATCCTCAGTTCGTAACGCATGGCGAAGTTACCAACGCCGCGAAAGCTGTGCGACCGGTATGATCATCCGTCGCCGCGGCGCGCGTGATTTAGAATATCACGCTTTCCTTCGTCAGCTGCTCAATTTCCTCGTCGGAAAGTCCAAGCATGTCATGCAGCACTTCCTGATTGTGTTGCCCGAGAATCGGCGCGGCGCTGCGAAGCTCGCCCGGTGTGCGACTCAACCGATGCTGAAGTCCTTCATAGGGTGAAGGCCCCATTTCCTTGTGCTCCAGCCAGTGCCAGAAGTCGATGGCTTCGAGGTTCTCGTCTTGGTGAAGGTCGTCGCATTTCTGCACGGGGTAGGCTGAGACAGCCGCGGCCTGAAGACTGGCGGTGAGCTCGTT
>JBJKQX010000340.1:0-3484 GCA_046704965.1 Binataceae bacterium (SeqCode) | reverse complement strand
ACCATAACCTGCTCAAGAATGCGGGCTTCGAAAGCGAGAAGGGATGGGTGGACTACAAAATCAGAGTCACGCCCGAACTGGTAGCACGCTACGAGAGCGCACTCGAAGCCGCGCGCCGCGGAGGATTCTCGATCGTCCCGGTGAAGAACGCAGACCCGAAGCGCCGCCTTCGCGACTTCACGTCGACCTGGAACGACGCCTTCAAAGCCCATTGGGGCGCAGTCCCGTTCAGCGAGGACGAGGTTTCTGCGCTGTTCGGTTTCTTCGAGATGGCGGGAGGACTCGACACCTCGCTGATAGCCTATCGCGGCGACGAACCGGTTGGCGTGTTGATGGTGACGCCGGAAGCGACGGCGTCAGCGACGCTCAAACCGGGGCGCGTGCTCGATGAAGCGGAAAAGCTGAATTTTCTCGGTATCGGTGTTCGCGAATCCGCGCGCGGGCGCGGAGTGAATCTCGCGATGGCCTCTTACGCGTACCTGGAACTCATCAAGCGTGGCGCCCGATACCTCAGTTACACGCTCGTCCTCGACGACAACTGGCCTTCACGCCGCACCGCCGAGAAGCTTGGCGCCCGGATATGGGCGAATTACGTCGTTTATCGACGCAATTTTCTCCACTGAGCGTTTTAGCCGGTTCAACTCGAACCGATGCGGGCCGAGTGTGCCTTCTAATGCATTATCGGCTGGCGCGCTTTGGCGGGTGAAGACGGCGATACCGCCTTGGACGCGGATGGCTTGGATGTAACGGAGGGTGCCGGTGCGCTGCTCTGACTCACCTCGCTCGGTGGAAGCTTTGCCTCCTCGGTGGGTTCGACCGCTCCCACCTCCGGCGGAAGTGGCGGCAGCGGCGGCGTATAAGGCTCAACGTTCTCGTTGCCGCCGAACACGGGTGCAAGGAAAGTGTCGGTCGCAACGTAGTGAAGCGGACGGGTGATGCCCCATTCGAGCATGAAACCGAGAGGAGAAATAACGTAGGCGGCCAACCTCATCGGCTGTGAGTCCTCGTTGGTGTATTCCTTGGGATGCTGCCGATCGTTGCTGTAGCTCTGCGCATGGCAGACCGTTGGAAGACCCAGCATCAAGGCGGCACACAGACAAACTATTGGTCGCCACATAGGCTTCAACTTTTCGCTGAAGAACGCCTTCATGTCAACGAGTGTGCGCGACGCGGAGTAGGGGCGCGCGGTGTCTTGCGTTGGGCGTTCAGGTGGCGCAAAGCTAGTTTCGATGGTTCGCTGGTTGAAGCGTAAGAGCGTTTTCTCCGTCGGGCTCGTTCTCCTGCTTGCGATTGCGGCCATCGCCGCTCTGAGCGTCGCTCGTTCGGCGTCCCCGAGACGTTTCGCCTTCATCGGCACCGACAACAATATCTACACGTGCGCGGGAAGCTGCTTTAAGCCCGAATGTATTACCTGTCCGTCGCGGACCCTGCAGGTGCGGCGCGAGCAGGACCTTTCGCCGCTGCGACTGGTTCAGCAAAGCAGGCCGGGCCCGCCCGCGATGCATTTGCATTACGGATGGCCGACGTTCTCGCCCGACGGCTCGAAACTCGCCTTTGCGTGGGCGGGAAGGCGCGCGGACGGCAATCGTTTCGGTGTCTCGGTCTACGACTTCAACACGGGCCAGACCCTCGACATCTTTTCCAGCCCAACCGAGCGGGTTGTTTATATCTTCTGGCCGCCCCCGGGAAAGAGCCTGTCCTTCCTGCTTGAAGAGCCCCGCGGTCTTGACCTAGCACTCGCAGGATTGAAGGAACACGCTCCGGTCAGGGTTATGGCTACTGGAGCGCCGCTCTTTTTCGACTGGAGCCATGACGGGAAAAGGCTCGTCGTTCATGCCGGGCAGAGAGATGCTCCGGCTTCCGGCGCCGAGGTGAAACTCATCCGCGTAACTGCCGTCAACCATAGCGTTGAGAAAGTGCTGGCCAAGGGAAGGGCCTCGTTCCGGACGCCAGCCTGGTCGCCTGACGGACGCCATCTCGCCTACGTCGCGAATCGTGATTCGGAAACCTATCTGATGGTCGCGGGTGCCGACGGTTCGAATCCGCGTCCCCTGGCGGATCTTCCGGTAGGGATGGACAGTTTCGTATGGTCCCCCGATTCGCGCCATATCGCCTTCTCCACCGCCGTCATCGGTGCGCGGGGGCTGTTCCACGGGATCAAACTTCTCGACATCCAAAGCGGCCGGGTGAAGCAGCTCACCGACGACAATCTGTTTGCCTGCTTCTTCTCGCCCAACGGGCGCTACATCGCGTACGTGGCGGTTCCCGCTGCGCGCACTCATTACATCTGGAAGCTGATCGACCTGAAGACGGGCAAGACAAAGGCTCTCGAGAATTTTATTCCCACGCACGAGGAATTGTTCGTCCTCCACTACTTCGATCAGGTTGCGCTTTCGCACACGATTTGGTCGCCGGATTCGAAAGCGTTTATCTACGCGGGAGTAAACTTTCCCGCTGCTCCGCAGCCAGGGCTTCGGCTTGTTCCGACGCCGCATCTGTGGATGGTGCCGGTAGACGGCGGCAAGGCCAAACCGATTGAGCCCGCGACGCTCGGATTCTTTTCTCCGGCGCCCGGGAAATAAGTGTCGAGCAGGGATTACTCATTCGAGCAGGCTTCGCGCGCGCTGAATCCGACGGGAGGGTTCCTCGCGGGGTTCGCCTACTCGCTCAACCCGTACGTTGGATGCGCGTTCGGTGACTCGGGCGGATGCCCGTTCTGTTACGTGCGAGCGCTTCCGATCGCACGCCGGGGCGGTCGGCCGTGGGGAGCGTGGGTGGTCGCAAAAGGCAATCTCGGTGAACGGCTGGAGGCTGAACTCGCGGCGCTGGAGCGTGCGGGCCGATTGGACGCCACGACAGTATTCATGTCGAGTGCGACCGACCCCTATCAGGGCCTTGAACGACGAGCCCGGCTCGCACGCCGCGCGCTTGAAGCCTTCGTCCGCCATCCGATTCGCAGACTCCTGCTGCAGACCCGAAGCCCGCTTGTCGAGCGCGACCTCGACTTGCTGAAACGGCTCGGCGACCGTGTGATTGTCTCGGTCACGCTGGAGACCGACGACGAAGCCGTGCGCCGCGCGCTCACTCCCACCTCGCCTTCGGTCGAGCGCCGGCTTCGAACCGCGCACCTGATGAAGCGCGAGGGTGTGCCGGTGCAGCTGGCGATCGCACCCATGATGCCGAATCATCCGGAACGTTTCGCGGCGCTCGCGGACGAGGCCGCGGACCGGGTCATCGTTGACACGTACTTCGCCGGTGACGGTTCATGCGGAAGGCGATCGCGTTCGTTCGGAATCGGCGAGCTTTACGAACGGCTTGGATATGAGGGATGGTTTCGTCCCGGCGCGGAAGACGAGTTGATGCGGGCGCTGCGAGCGCGACTCGGAGACGATCGCGTGCTTTTCAGCCAGGAAGGATTCGCCGCCGTGTGACGGACGCGACGCGCGTGTGCATGGCGATACGCGGTGTGACATGGGGCATGATG
>JBJKQX010000339.1:0-3854 GCA_046704965.1 Binataceae bacterium (SeqCode) | reverse complement strand
GGTTGGTACCGCGCGAGTGCCAAGCTTGTCCTTGAGCCGACGGATATGGATTCCGTTTCGCCGGCCGTCGCGCCGCCATTTGGGCACTAGGAAAAGCGCGATACCCTTTATGCCTTCCGATGAACCTTCCGGACGGGCGAGTGTCGCGATTGCGCTCGCGTCAACGTTCGAGCAAAACCACTTCGAACCGTTCAGCAGCCAACGGTCGCCGTCCTGACGCGCGGTGGTGGTGAGCGTTCCCAGGTCCGAGCCGCCGGTCTTTTCCGTCATGAACATCGCGCCGTCCCAGGCGTCGTCGAAATCCTCGGCGGTAAGATGCTTGATAAACTCGTCGCGCACTTGTTTCGACGCGTATCGCTGGACCAGACCGAGCACGCCGCTGGTCATCCCGATCGCGCACAGCATCCCGGTCTCCGCCTGCGAGAGCAGGTAGTTGAGCGCTGTGGTCATCATCTCGGGATAGCGCCGTCCGAGGCGCGCGGCTTCGTTGCGAAGCCTCGGCCCGCTTATTCCGGCGGTCCACGCGTCGCGCTTGGTCGCGAGCGCTCCCGGATGGTGAACCACCTGGTCGAGCGGCTCGCCCCACCTGTCGAACTGGATAAGTTGGGGCGGATGCTTGTCGGTGACTTCGGCGCGCTCGGCAATCGGCCCGCCCGTCAGCGCGCCGACGCGGACCAGCTCGCGCTCGCACCATTCGAGGTCGGCGGGGTCGAGCTTGCGATGGACTATCTGCTGGAGATTAGGATCGATTTCATACCAATTCAGACCGATTGCGCTTTCGAATTCACCGTATTTGATCATCGCACCACCTGGGATCGTATTTACTAGGATGCGTTCGTCATGAAAAACGATCGGTCCGTCCGCCACTCGCCGAACTGTTTTGGGCGAGCGGGTGCGAGCGTGAAGCGGGCGAAGCGTCGATTCGGCGCGATCAGCGCGCCGCCGCCATCGCGAGAAAGTCGGCAAGATGGATTACGCGGATGCGCGAGCCACGACGACGCAGCTCGGCGGCGATCTGAAATTGGCATCCGGGATTCGCGAGCACCACGTAGTCGGCCTTGGTCGTGAGGATGCGATCGACCTTGCGGCGCACAAGTTGGCGCGCCATCTCGGGCTCGGTCAGATTGTAGGTTCCGGCCGATCCGCAGCATGTGTCCGACTCCGTCATCTCGACCAGCCTGACTCCGGGTATCGCCCGCAGGAGTTTTCGCGGCTCATCGCGCACTCCGAGTCCGTGCGCGAGATGACACGCATCGTGATACGTAACGATGCATCGCATCTCACGAAAGTTCGGGATGCTCCGTTCGAGGACGAGCGAACTCACCTCGCGGACCTTGGCGGAAATCGCGCGCGCGTCTTCGGCCAGTTCGGCATCGTCCTTGAGCAATTCACCGTATTCCGCAATCGCCGCCGCGCATCCTGCCGCCGCCGAGACGATCGCGTCGGCGCCGCTCTGCGTCAGATGCTTCACATTGGCGCGTGCGAATTTGCGCGCCCGCTCAAGATTGCCCGAATGCATGTCGAGAGCACCGCAGCATACGGTTTTGCGAAGTCCGACCACCCGATAGCCGGACGCGGCAAGTATCCGCTCGCTGTTCAGGTTCTCGGAATTAGCCACAACCTGCGTGACGCATCCGTGATGCACCACAACAGCCGGCGCGTCGGGCGCAATCTCGGCGGCAGGTACGGTTTTCCGCGTGCGCGATCTTTTGATGAGCGGCGGCAGCAGGTCGATCCATTCGCGCGGCCTGCCGGAAAGTACAAGCGTGAAAAACCATCTCATCCTGAGACGTTCCGCCATTTTCAGCGGAGCAAGAAGCGCGCGCAAACGCCTCGGATACGGGAAGATTGCGCTTGCCATGCGACGGACGCGGCGTTGGCGTCTGGTGCGGCGGTAGTTGCTATCCACGTAGCCGCGGGCTCGCTCGACCAGTCGTTCGTAGTGGACTCCCGAAGGGCAGGAGGTTTCGCACGCGCGGCATCCCAGGCACAAATCAAGATGGCGAACCGCGTCGTCGTCGAGATTGATTCGTCCTTCGGCGAGACCCTTCATCAGGTAGACGCGCCCGCGCGGCGAATCCATCTCGGCGCGGGTTATCTTGTAGGTCGGGCAGCTTTCAAGGCATAGCCCGCAATGGACGCAATCGAACAGAAGGTCGTAATCGACAACGTCGTGGACCGGTCCCTGCCGCGCGTCCTGATCCGCCATCAAAGTCCACCCACGAAACATCCGGGATTGAAGACGCCGGACGGGTCGAACGCATGTTTGAGTCGTTCCATCAGACGAAAGGCTCCCGCGCGTGGCCGGTCGAAGAACGCGATATTGGTGCGCACCTGCTCGGGCGCATGTATGACGCGCAGATTACCGCCCATCGAGCGCGCAAGTTCGCGCCATTGCACGGCGGTATCAGCCGCGACTTCTTCGTGAGGATCTTCGAGCCAGATTTGCGCGACGCCTGAACCCGTGTGCGCCCAGTACTCGGCCGGGCACTCGCGCAAGTAGCGTGCAAGTTCGCCGGGAGGCACCGAGGCGCGCGCCGCGAGCGCCTGTTCGGGATACGTCATGTCGCGAACGGAAACGTAAGCGGACTCCGCTTCGGCACCTTCCAGAATCTCGGTTTCGTCTCCAAGAATTTCGAGCACGATGGTGCGTTGGTAATCGATTTCAGACTGGTTTCCGGCGAAGCCTGCCATCAGTATCCAGTCCGGCTCGTGACCCATCGAGTCGGCCATGCCGGGGTTGACTATTTCCAGATGAATCAATGGAAGACGATGGTTAAGCGCCGCCGCCGCGTCGAACGCCTCGTCATGGCGCCCGTACTCTCGCCGCGCCAGCGTGTAATTTGCGGGCACCGGTCTCACCTTGAACGCGGCTTCAACCACGATTCCAAGCGTACCGAACGAACCCGTCATCACCTTCATCAAATCATAACCGGCGACGTTCTTTACGACCCGGCCGCCGCCGTGCGCAAGCCGTCCGCCGTGCCCCACGAATCCCACTCCGATCATGAGGTCGCGCACCGTCCCCTCGGAAAGCCGCAACGGACCGGCGTGCGCCGCGCCAATCATTGCGCCAATCGTCGTGCGGCCCGGGTCGCGAGGGTCGACGGGCAGCCGCTGATTGTGGCGCGCGGCGAGCCGATTCACTTCGCCCAGAGTGACGCCGGCCTCGACGACGATCGTCATATCGTCCGGTTCGTACGCGATTATCCGGTTCATGCGGCTGAGTGATATTCCGAGCACGACAGGCTTGGCGCGAATTTGCGACAGCGTTCGCGCGGAGCCCACGGGCGCAAGTGTTATCCGATCGGACTCGCATTTGCGCACCAGTTCCGCGACTTGATCCGCGTTCTCGGGCTCGACCACGATTTCGCACGCCGACGTTTCGAGCCCCTGCGGTTCGCGCACGTGGCCCTTACCAGCGAGGCGTTCTATCTGACCAAAGACCCAGTCCTTATGTGCTTGCGAATCCGTCATGTGAGATTGCGAACCGGCTCAGAGCGGAGCCTGGCGGCGCGGCGCGGCGACTTCGACGCATCCGCCCGGCTTGGGAATGACCTTGTTGGGATTGGCCCGTTCGTCGGGATCGAACACGTGTCTGAGTTCGACCATCGCAAGCAGGTCGTCGGGCGAAAACAGAAGCGGCATCTCGCCCATCTTTTCAACCCCGATCCCGTGCTCGCCCGAGAGACTCCCACCCATCGCGACACACGCGCTCAGGATGGCGCGTCCCGCTTCGATTGCGCGTCGCACCTGGTCGGGGTCGCGTTCGTCGTAAAGCACGATCGGGTGGATGTTGCCGTCGCCCGCGTGAAAGACGTTCCCGATCGCAAGTCCGTAGCGCTCCGAAACGC
>JBJKQX010000338.1:0-6733 GCA_046704965.1 Binataceae bacterium (SeqCode) | reverse complement strand
GTTCGGCGGCGAAATTGCCCACGTGGGCGCTCTGGACCTCGCGCGGCTCTATCTTCGTCGCTTCCAGCGCGGCCAGCACCGCCTCGCGCATCGGACCAATGAAATGCTTGCCCTCTTTGGTCCAGTTCCGGGCGAAATCCGTTTGGGCTCCGCCAAGGATATAAACAGGTGCAGCCTTTGCCATGCTGTTGCTCCTTACTAACCTACGAAAGTGCGGCCAAAATCCAGAAGGCCGCCATTAAACAGTTTACTACCACGCTCGGCCGCATTCTTCACCACTGCCGGAACTGCCAGACCGTATCGATCGAGAAGTTCCACGGTCTTGCGCGCTCCGATCAGGTCGACGATCGCGCACGGCGGCGCCCAGTTGAAACCAAAGCTCATTATGATGTCGACGTCGGCGGCCGACTCCGCCACTTCGCCGACCCGGTTGAGCGCATAACTCACGTAGCCAAGGATGAAACGTCTCGCTATATCCGCCTCGGCGCATTTCGCCTCGGCAAAGACCGCAAACGCGTCGGCATAGCGACCCACGTGGTTGAAGCCCCGCATCTTCTCGACGAACTCGATAGGGCGGGGCTCTTCAAACGGATAGTACGAACCGGTGGTCGGGTCGAGCGTCTCGACGGCCTTGTCAATCCGAAGATAGAAGCCGCCAAGCTTCGGAGTCTTGTCGCCCAGGCGTCCTTCGGCGATTCCCTTCGCCATGAAGTCGGGCAGCTTGAACGAGGCGTGCGCCTCGTCCTCGGTATGGGCGTACACGTTGTCAACGATCGCCCGATGCACGTCCCAGCCGACCAGGTCGATGGTCTGAAGCGGCGCCATCGCACGCCCGGTATGCGGTCCGACGAGATAATCCACGAACGCCACGCCGTGCTCGGCGGCCAACTGCGCGGCCTCGTTAAGCACCTTGAATCCGACGCGGTTGCCGACGAAAGCAGGCCGGTCCCGCGTGATTATGACCTTCCGGCCAAGACGCCGGCTGAGAAGTTCGACCGCCCCGCCCGTGACGGACGGATCGGTGTCAGGACTCGGGATAACCTCCGCGCCCACAATAACGTTAGGAGGGTTGTAAAGATGGATGCCCAGGAAATGCTGGCGGAAGGAATCGCTTCGCCCGCGGGCCATCTCCGCGATCGAGAGTCCGGATGAGCCTGTTGCCACCACGCAGTCGGGTCGACGATGACGATCGACCTGCTCCAGGAACTGCTTTTTGAGCGTGATGTCCTCTGCCAGCGATTCGAACACCAAGTTGGCTTTGCTCACAGTGCGCGCGAGATCGTCGGCGTAAGTCCCAAGCACGACCTGCTCGGCGACTTCTTCGGCCCGAGCGGCATTCTGTGCGGCCGTAAGCCCCTCGCGCGCCTTGTCCAAATCGCGAGCAAGCATCACGACCTCGAATCCAGCGCCGGCAAATACCGCGCCCGACGTCGCTCCCATTGTTCCGTTTGCTCCGAGAATGACTACTGATTGCTTGTCTTGGGCCAAAACTACTCTCCGGTCCTTTTATAAGTAACACTCATCGAACTACTCCTGCAGGCATCGCCCGGGGGGGGCGGCGAGTTGCAATTATCCGGCGATAAGTGTCCTCGAAGCGATTTACTGCGGTGGTTTTCGGACGAAATCGTACCGCAAGCATGTTAGCTTAGGATAAGGTATGAAGCCACTGCCTTATAAGGACACGAAAGTTCGATAGGAGACGCCTCAGATGGAACCGCGATATCTGACCCCCGAGCACAAGGCCTTTCGCGAGGCCCTGAAGACCCATATCCAGCGCCATATCGCGCCCAACGGGGAAAAGTGGGAAACCGAACGCAAAATCCCGCGCGAAGCATGGCTCGATTTGGGGCGGGCGGGCTTTCTATGCCCTTGGGTTGACCCTCAATACGGTGGCAGCGGCGCGGATTTCTGGTACAGCGCGATTCTGCGCGAGGAACTGGTCCGTTCGGGGTCGCCCGGTCTTTCCGAAGGCGTGGCCGTTCACGCCGATATCGCGGCTCCTTATATCGAGCGCATCGGCACACCCGGGCAGAAAGAGCGATGGCTTGCGGGATGCACCAGCGGGAAGACTATCGTCGCGCTCGGTATGACCGAGCCGGACACGGGCTCGGACGTAGCCGGGATTCGTACCACCGCGGTGCGCGACGGCGACGATTACGTCGTCAACGGTCAGAAGATTTTCATTACCAACGGGATGAATTGCGACGTCATCATCCTGGCGGTTCGCACCACGCCGTCCGGCAAGACAGACGTGCGACATGGCGGGATTAGTCTGCTCGTGGTCGAGGCCGGTACGCCCGGCTTCATCAAGCATCGCCAGCTCGACAAGATGGGTCTCCACGGGCAGGACACGGCGGAACTGTTTTTCGAGGATTGTCGGGTCCCGGCGTCCAATCTGCTCGGAGAGGAGGGCCGCGGATTCAAGTACCTGATGCAGAATCTCCAGCGCGAGCGGTTGATTGTCGCAGTCGGCGGTCAAGCCTACTCGGAATGGATGCTGGAGAAGACGGTCACTTACACCAAAACCCGCAAGGCGTTCGGGAAATCAATATCGTCGTTTCAGCACAACTCGTTCAAGCTGGCCGAGATGGCTACCGAAGTGAGTATCGGGCGCGCATTCATCAATCATCTTGTAGATGAATTCGTAGAGGGTACGCGCGACCTGACGACCGAAGTCTCGATGGCGAAGTGGTGGGCGACGGAGAAGGCCAACCAGATAGCCTACGAGTGCGTTCAGCTTCACGGCGGCTATGGTTACATGCGCGAGTTTGAAATCTGCCGCGACTACTGCGACGTGCGTGCGATGCCTATATACGCGGGATCGAACGAGATAATGAAGCAGATAATCGCGCGCCGCATGGGTCTTGAGGACTGAGCGCGCAGCCATTGCCACGAGGACGCCGAGGGATAATGCGTGAAACCCCCGGCGCCCTCGCTAACCCAGCCACATCCGTCCACACAGCTCCCGGTCCGGAGCTGCGAGTTGTTCGAACCATCCCGCCGCTACGGCCTGTCGTTCTGAGATATGTCGTCCCGATTCAGCGCCGACGACATGAACAACTTCAGTTCCTCCTGGTTTGCCACGCCCGCATCAATGATTGTTCGTTCGAGCGCTTCCAGCCATTCCTCGTAGTAACTCCACGACGGGTCATCGAGCGCGTGAGTGTTTTGCCAGTTACCAATCGCGTCGATAAGCCGCTGTCTGAAATCCTCCCACTCGAAATACCCGGCCTTGGCCAGCGCGAGCGCGATACCGAATGCCTGGCGCTCCCATTCCTCGGCGAAGCAGACCTTGCCGTTGAGGCGCGGGGGTGAGTCGTCGTCGCCCATCATGCTTGCCAGCGCGAAATGCTCGAAGCGTGTCTGCACGTCTGAATCTCCCTTCTAGGCGGCCTTGGCCGCCGGAGCGATGGCATGCGCTACGCCCATCATGGCTTCCGGAGTCACCAGAGTCGTCAACTCAGCTTCGCTCAGTTTCTCCGTGCCAGCAGGGCGTTCCGGGATGACGAACCATCGGATTTGCGCGCTGCTATCCCAAATCTTGATTTCGACGTTGGGGTCTATCTCCAGACCAAGTTCCTTGAGGACCACCCGCGGTTCCCTGACCGCGCGCGCACGGAACGTCGGATCCTTGTACCAATAGGGCGGAAGGCCCAGAACCGGCCACGGATAGCACGAGCAGAGTGTGCACACGATTAGATTGTGCACCGTCGGCGTATTCGCCACTGCCTGCATATGCTCGCCCTCGGCTCCTGCCATCCCGACCGGAAGGTCCAGTTCGGCGATAGCGGCAGGCGTGTCCTCGACGAGGCGCTCCTTGTAGGCCGTATCAACCCAGGCGCGCGCGACGATTCGGGCACCGTTGAACGGCCCCATCTGGGTTTCGAAGTATCCCAGAATCTTGTCGACCGTCCCGCTGGTGATGATTCCTTTTTCGATCAAGAGTGATTCCAACGCCTTGACCCGGGCGGCGTTGCCCGCTTCACGGTCCGGTGGGTAGCTGAAACGTTCGCTCATTGTGCTCAAACCTCGATCACTGGTTAAACGGCTTTGTCCAGATACGCTTCGTAAAGGTCCGCGTAGATCATGCTGTTCGATTCCGTCGCAGCTTCCCACAGCTGCCCGGGGTCGAACTCCACGCAGTAAACCGGCATCGCCGGTCCCACTCCGTCGGGACCTGTCGAGCAGAGATACACGTATGTATCTGGATAGACGGTGTGGATGACTCCCGTGTGGTTGCGCAGGTAGCCGGGCAGTCGGGTATGCTCGACGGTTGGAACGTCGCGCACAAGCACCGTCTCGCCCTCGCTGAAACGCGGCTTCATCGCCGGGTCACGCCTGGGCGAATCTCCGTCGCGCAGATACGCAACCACGCGCTCATCTATCGACGCCTCGCCGCCGGGGCGATACGCGGTGTCGGGCTTCGCGGCGAACTCTGCCGCCCGCGCCTCGATTTCCTCTTCGGTCACGTAGCCGTTGGCTACGAAAAAAGCCGAAATGCCGCCCAACCATTTCTCGTAGTAACGAAACTTGAAGTAGTCGAAGGGATTCATCGACTCGGCGCCCTTGCGAAGGTCGGCCCATGTCCAGATGCTGCTGAATTTGCTGGGCGTCTGTTGCATTTCGAGATGACTGCTCAGAGCCATCATTGCGGTATGGATGCCGAAGATCCTTTTTTCCCACGGCTCGACAAACACTCGCTTCTCCAGCGTCACCGTATCCAATCCCTCGAGCCCGCCAAGATAGTGCTGCATCTTCATTTGATTATGTCTCTCCAGTTGTGTCCGTCGCTGTTTCGTCGAACAGTTCCGCCTACGACGTCGCCTGCAGGGAAGGTCGCTCCGCGCCCGCGCTGCGGGCCACCATGTAGTCCGCGGACACCTCCGACAGGTAGCCGAACAGGTTGCCCAGGATCATGGCCGCCGCCGCTATAAGGAACGGATTGTCTATTCCGTTCGTGGTCACCGGGTGCTGTGTCGCGACGCTGGTGCCCACCACCGATGCGAAGCCGAACACTATCGCCGGCGCGACCGATATCAGACCAAGGCGCGACGCCTGTATCATCAGCGCGCTTCCGATCCCCACCCACAGTGCGGCCATCAGCGTGTGGCTGGACGAAACCGCCACGATCAGCAGCGTCGTCCAGCCGATCGCGATGCCGGTCATGTTCGAGGCCACGGAGCGCATCAAGCCGCCGCCTCCTCCGCCCAGCACGAAGTATGACGCCCAGGCAATGAAAGTTACCCATACCGGCACCGTAAATACGGTTGCCGTCATGTAGGTATCGACCATAGCCAACAGTCCGATAGTGATAGTCAGAGCCAGATTCTTGGTCATGATAAAAACACTCCCAGTCTTTGCAACTGATTAACTATGTGAATGCTAATGCTAATGTATGCTGAGTATGTACTCAGGCGGATCTGATGCAGCCGGCGAATCCACGATGCAGCACCGCCTGGTCGAGATTCCGACCGATAAACACCACCTGATTCATTCGCGTCTCGCTGCTCTGCCACGGTGTTCCGGGCCGGCCGTCGAGGGTCATGTGAACTCCGTGGAAGACGAAGCGCCGATCCTCGCCTTCCAGATTGATGACCCCCTTTATGCGCAGCAGGTCTTTTCCGTGCGCCTGAACCAACTGATTCAGCCATCGCATCAGATCGCCGTCGTGGGTCACTCCCGGCTCGCTAATCGCCACGCACCCGATGTCCTGATCGTGCTGATGGCTGTCGTCGAGCAGGATCATGGGATCGAGGCGCAACACCTTTCTTAAGTCGAACGCTCCGACGTTCAGCACCGCGTCGAGATCGATTTCGCCAAGCCGGGTGCGATGGATTCGTGCAAAGGGATTCAGCCCGCGGACCCTCAGTGCGACTTCTTCAAGCTCGCTTTCGGATACGAGGTCGGTCTTGTTAAGCAGAATCACGTCGGCGAAGGCGACCTGCTCGCGCGCCTGCTCTCCGGCGAGTTGCGCCATGATATGCCTGCTGTCCACGACGGTGACGATCGCATCGAGTTGCAAGCGGGTGGTGAGCGCCTCCTCAAGCACGAACGATTGGATGATGGGAGCAGGGTCGGCGAGGCCGGTGGTTTCGATCATGACATGATCGAACGCTTTTCCGCTGCTCATCAGACCATCGATGGTGCGTATGAGGTCGCCACGAACCGTGCAACATATGCATCCGTTGTTCAGCTCGACCACATCCTCGTCTGAACTGACCACGAGCTGGCCGTCAATACCTACTTCGCCGAACTCGTTGATAATGACTGCGATGTGTTTTCCGTGTTGGCGCGTCAACACGTGATTAAGAACCGTAGTCTTGCCAGAACCTAAATACCCAGTGAGTACAGTGACTGGAATTTTGGACATATTACATACTGTCCCTGGTGAGAAGTTAGTTGACGCAGCTACAGTGGGAGCAAGGCGAGTGCCATTAAGTAACCGTCAATTATTCGTCAAATTGCGCAATTGCAGCGTTTGATGTGGTTATCCGCGAGGCGCGGCGCCGCCGAAAGAGGCACGGTGCTGCCGTTTGAATTTGCACTGCGCTACTGGGCCGCTGCCTGAGCACCGCACTTTGCTGCGTCGGGCATTGCTGAAAGACCGCAGCGGGAGTGGCGCGATGCTTGCGTCGGATTTTGCGGCGAGTTCACGCGTGCCCACTGACAGGGGTTGCCGCGAACGTCCGTATTCATCTTCAGAACAGGTGCACAGGCGCATTACGCGCGAAGC
>JBJKQX010000337.1:0-5036 GCA_046704965.1 Binataceae bacterium (SeqCode) | reverse complement strand
GACCAGCAGGATCAGTGGACGCTTCAATTCTTCCTGAACGTCGTCGATTTCGGGATGAACCTCCAGGAAGCTATCGAAGCTCCAAAGTTCTCGACCGCGCATTTCCCCTCGACCTTCTATCCTCACGGAACCCGTCCGGGTGTGCTTCGAATTGAAGAGCGCGTGGACGAACAGGTTCGCGCAAAGCTTGCCGCACGCGGTCACAAGCTTGAGCTTCGGCCACCGTGGTCGGAGGGGTACGTGCTGGCTGTTTGCCTAGACCCCGCGCGCGGAGTCCTGTCGGGCGGATGCGATCCACGCGGTCAGCTTGCTCCCGTGATGCCGGCACAGGCGATAGGATGGTGATTGTCGGAAGGCGAAATCGGAACAAACAGGTCGAAGCGGCGCACTCTGGCGGCCCGCTCGAATGTGTGCGCGACGGCGTGGTGGGATCAGGAATACGACGGGGGACTGAATCGGGCACAAGATTGATGCGTAACGACGAAACCATCCCTATACTGATACGTATAAATGGCGGGGCGTAAGACGGGCGGCATCCAGAAAGACTTCTGTAGGAAATGGGTTGATTGGTGTCTCAGAAGGTAGAAAACTCATTCTCGTCAGGCGAAAACCGGCGTCAGATCCGGCCTAATCCGACGTGTCAAAACGGCATCGAATGTGCTGGACACAGACGCCGCAGTCTTGTGCAACCGGGAGAGCGGTGAGGTAACGAAGAGTAGGCAGGATGCTGAAACCATTTGGAAGGCAGGGAAGGGCATGGAAGGTAAATCAATGAGGACTGCGGTGCACAGGAGTTCTATAGCTGCGGTAGTTTTGGCGGTAGCCGCGGCATTCTTGATCGCAGGATGTTCGGGGACACCACTCTCTACGCGTGAGAAGGGAACTCTGGGCGGAGCGGGCCTTGGAGCCGCTACCGGAGCGATAATCGGAGCCGCGGTTGGAGCACCCGGTGCGGGCGCCGCTATCGGCGGTGCGCTCGGTGGTGTTACCGGGTTTGCGGTCGGCAACGAGATGCAGAATCAGCAGACCGCGAATCAGCAGACCCAACAGCAGCTTCAATCGCAGCAGCAACAGCTTGAGCAGCAGCGACGTCAGATTCAGCAGTTGCAGCAGCAGAACGAAACCGAATAAGCGCGCGGAATCCGCCGCCTGAATCCGATTCCGCGACTTGAGCAGTTGAGTAGTCCGGCAGGTGCTTAAATCCCTGCCGGACCGGTTTGCCAGCTTCGGGAGGACATCCGATGCGGAAACGGAGTACGACAATATTCGGAACCCGACCGGACGAACCCCTGATCGCGTCCTGCAGTGAAGGACCGCCTTCTATTCACCATGCATCGGCCGTTGGCGATTCGCCGAGCGAATTGAAGGCGCCTGTCCTCGCGGCAACATTCCTCGCAATCCTGTAACGCGCGAAACCAGCCTTTGCCCCGGCAGCGGCTGAACCGTTTCATCGTGGCGGCCGCACACCGCGGCGAACGCGGAGGCATTCTCGTCGCAATAGGGAAGCAAATAACCAAACAACAGCGGCAGCGCAGGCACCGGACACAAGTTCCGGCGGTTGCTATAGCAGGAGTTGAATGGTTGCCGCCCGACTCAAGGAGGAAAGACCAATCATGTCCAAGACCAAGGCTGTAGTTCTGTTACTTGCTTTCGTCAGCGTGCTGACGCTGATCGGATGCAGTGGTCAGCCTCTATCAACCCGCGAAAAAGGTACCCTTGGTGGTGCCGCGCTGGGCGCCGGCGCCGGTGCGATAATCGGAGCCGCAACCGGCAGTCCGGCAGCAGGAGCCGCTATCGGCGGCGCGCTGGGCGGTGTCGGAGGTTTTGCGGTTGGTAACGCGATGCAAAATCAGGAGACTGCGAATCAGCAAACCCAGCAGCAGATGATGCAGCAGCAGCAACAGCTTGAGCAGCAGAGACGCCAGATCCAGCAATTGCAGCAGCAGCAGGAAACCGAATAGTCCGCCGATCACGAGTTTCCTGCGGCAGGGCGCCCGCAGTTTTCAAGCCGGGCGTTCCCTGCCTCTACAGTGGACGGCAAAGTCGGCAAGGTCGCAGGCCTGTCGCCTGCGCGTGAGCGGCGTCCGCGAATATCAGCATCTTTCCGGGCGCCGCGCGTCGGGCAGCCGAGCATAGCGGCCGACAGAAAATCCCGGTCGTGCGATGTCCCAGCACGACCCCGCTCGAAAGCCTGGATCCCTCGACCAGATCGAATCCTTCAGTCTTGAGAAGCGCGACCTTCAGTCCCACCCCTCCGCCGTAATTTCCTATCGAACCGTCCGAGCGAATCACGCGATGGCACGGCAGATAGAACGGAATGGGATTCGTGGCCATCGTATTACCAACGGCCCTTTGCGCTTGCGGCGCTCCGACCGCCTCCGCCAGTGCGCGATAGGTCGTCACGGAACCCCGCGGAATCCGTCCAAGCGCGCGCAGGGTGCGCCGCTTGAACTCGCCTTCGACCAGCGACAGGTCGACGCGACGTTCGAGCGCGTTCGAGTCACCGCGCACGTAACGGGTTATCTCATTACCGACCGCATCGGTCCCGGTGCGGTCTTCGACCAGATCGAACTTCGCACGCAGCATCCGAACCTCGCGCTCAGGGTCGTCGCCGCGGAGAAAGCGGACAGTCACGAGTCCGCGATCCGACTGCGCGATGAACAGTCGTCCGACCGGAGTATCAATCTCGCCCACGCCTGCGCGCGGACGCGCAATCTTTTTGAGTCTGCGCCTGAGACGCTCGCGCCCCTCTGCAAGCGCTGAATCGAGCGCTTCCCCGGTCTCCTGGTCATCGGCGCTCAACTTCTCCAATTCCTTTTCGAAGTCCATGTCCATCATCGTAGCGCCCTGAGTTTCTGCAGCGCCTGGTAAAGGCTCGCGCGCACGCTTTCCTGCGAGCATCCGAGCGCCTGCGCAATTTCATCGTATTCAAGACCCACAAATTTTCGCATCACCAGAGCCTGTCCCTGGCGCCTCGGGAGTGCGGCAATCGCCCGCTTCAGGTCGAATGCACTGCCTGCGGAGGCGTTCGCCTCAACGGCTTGGGGATGCTCCAGCTCCTTGGGGCAGCGATGGTCCGCGTCGGCCATCACGCGGTTTCGCCGCCCGAGGTCGCGAACCCGGTTGCGGCAAAGATTGGATGCGATTCGGAAGAGCCACGGACGAAGACCAGCTTCCGAGTCGAGAGTCGGGTACGCGCGATAGGCGCGAAGCCACGTTTCCTGGAACAGGTCGAGAGCGTCCTCGCGATTACTGGTTGTCTTCATCAGAAAGCGCATGATTTCGCGCTCGTGGCGACGAAGCGCTTCCTCGAACGGAGGCGGTATCCGGATTTCCGTTGTGCGCGATCCCATCTCGTAAGCCTATAACCCCTGAACGTGCCGGGCGTGAATCCCGTTGCCTTCGGCCGAAGCTTTGGGCTATTCGCACATTTGCGTACAAAGCCTGAAGAGCGGTCGCCGGGGTGGCATTATCGCACAAATAAAAGTCGCGCGACCTCAAGGAGGCACGGATGAATCCGGTAGCGCTGATCGGACTTTTCGCCTTCCTGTTTCTGGTCACCCATATAGGGGTCTCGTCGAATGCCGTGAGGCCGTGGCTTCTTGCGCGAGTCGGTGAACAGGCTTATCGCGGGGTCTATTCGATAATCAGCCTCGCGACGTTCGTGCCGCTCGCCGTAGCCTTCGGGTACAACAAGCATGCGGGAGCGATGCTGTGGAACCTGCGCGGAGTTGGGCCGGTGCGATGGCTGGTGTGGGTGATGATGCTCGGGGCGATAGTTCTGTTCGTTGCGGGTCTGATGAATCCGAGTCCCGCTTCCATGACCGCCTCCGGTGTCAGTTCGAATCCGGGCGCTGCGCGCGGCGTGCTCAAGCTCACCCGCCATCCGGCGTTCGTAGCTCTGGGTGTCTTCGGGGTCGCGCACATGCTGATGAACGGATGGGCCGGCGATCTGATTTTCTTCGGCTCGTTCCCGGTAGTGTCGATTCTGGGTGGAATCCATCAGGACCGTCGCAAGCTTGCCGAGTTGGGCGACTCTTACCGCCGGCTGGTCGATTCAACCTCGTTTATCCCCGGGCTTGCGCTGATGCAGGGGCGTCAGCGATGGGAGCGGGGCGACACGCCGTGGATGGCGATCGTCATTGGTATCGTCGTGACGGTGGTCATCGTGGCCGTGCATCCCGCGCTCTTCGGCGGGCACCCGCTCGGCTAGTCGCTCTGTCGCGACGGTTCGGGTATCCGGAACAGGCGCCGGGTATTCGCAGCAGTCAGGGCCGCCATCGCGTCACGTTCTACGCCTCCCAGCCGGGCCAGCATCTCAAGCGTTTTCGTCACGAAGGCCGGCTCGTTACGCTTGCCACGATAAGGCTCCGGGGCAAGGTAGGGCGCGTCGGTCTCGACCATGACGCGATCCTCGGGCACCTCTGCCGCCGCCTCGCGCAACGCTCCCGCGTTCCTGAACGTCAGGATGCCGGAGAACGAGATGTGAAATCCGAGCGCCACGAATGCGCGCGCCGCCTCGACGTTGCCGGTGAAGCAATGAATCACGCCGCCCGCGGAAGGCATCCCGACTTCACGAACCACGGCGACGAGTCTTTCTTCCGCGTCGCGACAATGGATCACGATCGGCAATCCGAGTTCGTTCGCAAGCTCCAGATGGCGCCTGAGCGAGGCTTCCTGCGCGTCGGCGGGAGAGTGCATGTAATGGAAGTCGAGACCGCTTTCGCCTATCGCAACCACCTTGCGTGAGCGCGCAAGCTCGCGCAGCGCGTTGATCCGCTCAGGGTCGGCGGCGGCAGCGTCGTGCGGATGCACTCCGATGGCGGCAAAGACCTGCGGATGACTCTCCGCGATTTCAACCGTCAGGCGGTCGGTTTCGATCGATCCGATCGCGCCGACAGAAACCACGGTTGCAACGCCCGCGCCGTGAGCGCGCTCGAGTATTTCATCCACTTCGCCGCGAAGCTTCGGGTCGGCGAGATGGCAATGGCTGTCAACCAGCGGCGTCATCGAAGAGGCACGCGACAAGGCGGAAT
>JBJKQX010000336.1:0-2745 GCA_046704965.1 Binataceae bacterium (SeqCode) | reverse complement strand
GGACTCGCCGCGCTTCGCGCTTTCGTGATTGCGCATCGCATCGTCACGATTCCTTCGGCTCCGCCCCCGATGGTGCGCGAAAGCCCACCATTCATGCGTGCGACCTCGTTCGCTTCGATTGATCTGCCGGGGCCTTTCGAAAAATCTCTGGAGACATACTTTTACGTCACGCTGCCCGATCCGTCCTGGCCGGCAAAACGCCGCGAACAGTTACTATCGTTCTTTTCGCCACCACTCATCTCGGTAATTTCCGTGCACGAGGTATATCCGGGGCATTACGTTCAGTTCATGACCAATCGACACAATCCCGACCCGGTGCGCTCGCTCTATACTTCGAGCGCCTCCACGGAGGGATGGGCATTCTACTGTGAGCAGATGATGATCGACGAGGGACTGCACAGCGGTAAGCCGCGATACAGGCTCGCGATGCTGCAACTGGCTCTTCTGCGCGTCTGTCGCTATCTGGTCGCCATCCGGATGCATACGCAGGGAATGACGATTGAGCAGGCCGCTGCCTTTTTCGAGCACAACGCCTACATGACGCCGCATAACGCGATGGTCGAAGCGCGGCGTGGCAGTCAGGACCCGGGATATCTCAGCTACGAACTGGGAAAGCTGATGATTCTTAAACTTCGTTCGGATATGCGAAAAAAGGAAGGCCCCGCTTTCAGTCTCGAAAAGTTCCACGACGAGTTCCTGGCGCAGGGAGCGATCCCGATACCCCTCTTCCGGCAGGCGCTTCTCGGCAAGAACGAAGGGTCGCCGCTCTAAGCCATGACGCGGCAATTCGCCCGCCGTGTCAGTACATGAAAGCGAGTGCCTCGGGTCCCATCGCACGCACCAGCGTCAATGCGCCAATCACAATTAGCACGACGCTGAAATACAGTCGGGCGTGACGTTCGGAGGGAAGCCTGCGCGCAACGCGAGGTCCAATCTGACCGCCGATCGCGGCGCCCGGTCCCGCCCATATCAGCATCGAGACAAGATGCATGGCGCCATGCCTGAGCGCGGCGACAAATTCCGGTCGCAAGCGCCCGATAGCCGCCGCAATACTGGTGAAGAAGACGATCATAACCAGCGAGCCGATTCCTTCACTCGGCCGCTTGATCGACCGATGGCTCATCAGCCACGGCATCGTCACAACGCCAACGCCAATCGAGATGAGTCCCGTGAGAACGCCACCCACAGCCGCGGCAGGATAAGCGGCGACGTCGCGACGGTCCGGCAACCCGTTGGTTCTGAGCGTTCGCAAGATGATGATCGCGGCGTAAAGGAACAGGAACGCGCCGAATCCGGCAACCAAAAGTCGCTGGTTCACCACGCCCGAGTACCACGCGGCGATCAGCGCGGCGGGAGCGCTCGCGGCGAGATAATGTCTTACGAGTTTTCCGTCGTAGGTGCCGTCACGCCAGTTGCGGAAGACGCCGCTTCCGAAGCCGCACAGCATCGTGATCAGTCCGAGCCAGAATGCAAACGGCGCACTCACTCGGAGCCAGAGAAGATAAACTGGAACCCATAGCGTCGCGCCCGACACCCCGGCCGACATTCCAAGCGTTCCGATTGCAATCCCTACGGGGAGCAGAAACCAGTAATGAAGCAATGTAAGTATCGGTCCGGGGTAATGGGCGCGTGAAACGTCAGAGCGTCAGGCGGTAACAACTTCCTGCATCGGTTGGCCGCAATGATTCGGGATATCCTGAAAGCCGCAATCCGGACCCATCCAGCAAATCAGCTTCTGTTCGCCCTTGACGTCGCCGACATGCATCGGCTTGCTGCAATGATTCGGCATCGCGGTTTCCTCACCGCATTTTTCACACTTGAGTTTCGGACCCATCTCTTCTTTCTCCTTTCCGTTGCTCTCGCCTGAATGTGCCGGCTCCGTGCTGTGCCCCGAACCGTTCGCCGTAGCCGCGAGTTTCCGCACCTCGATTACTGCCGGTCGTGCCGACGCGATCGCATCAGGAATGCGTGAAGTTTGCCCCTCGCCCACGTCGGCGAGCCTGTCACGAGCAAAGCCCAGCAACAGCGCATTGGTGACAACGCTGACGCTCGACAGCGCCATCGCAAGACCCGCCAGAGCAGGGTTCAGGGTTATGCCGAAAAACGGATACAGTACGCCCGCCGCGATTGGAATACCGAGCGTGTTGTAGAAGAACGCCCAGAACAGATTCTGCTTGACCTTGCGAAGCGTCAGATGACCTAGCATCAGCGCGCGCACGATGTCGTAAAGATCGTCGCGCGTCAGCACTATCTCGCCGGTCTCCTTGGCAGCGTCGGTTCCCGAACCGATCGCCATCCCGATATCGGCCGCGGCAAGCGCTGGCGCGTCGTTGATACCGTCGCCAACCATCACGGTGAACATCCCGTCCGACTTGGAGCGCCGTACGATTTCGATCTTGTCCTCGGGTCTGAGCTCGGCGTGAAATTCGTCGATTCCCAGCCGTTCGGCAACCGCGCGCGCAACCACCCGATTGTCACCCGACAGCATCACGGTGCGGATGCCCATGGCGCGAATCGCCTCGAGCGCGCCACGCGCCTCGGGCTTTTCCGGATCGCGGAAGCCGAGCACCGCGGCGACAGCGCCGTCGAGTGCAAGATAAAGCGGCGTCGTTGCAGAGGCTGCCATCCGTTCAGCTTCGGCGCGGGTGTCGTCCGCGATTTCGATGCCGCACCGCTGCATCAAGCGTGCGTTTCCCAGCGCGACTGTCTTGCCGTCGAGTTGCCCCGCCACACCCATCCCGGGCG